>JBBQNS010000037.1:0-29873 GCA_038330175.1 Kiritimatiellia bacterium | reverse complement strand
AGTCGTAGTTTTGTTGAGGAGCGGTATTTAAAATACCGGGAGCGATTTAGTGAGAAGCGTGAAACGGGAGCGCGGCCGATGAAGGGCGGGGATTTTGGAGGGATGTACACGGCGCGACAATTGCGCGTGGATGTGATGGGTATTCCTGTGGTCGCCGGGTAGGGGATGGGCCTCTTGTTGCAAATGTAAACTGAAAGGATGTACCGGGACGGCAAATCATGCTGATCCAACATCCCGTATTGAACCGGCAAGGCGAAATTGGTTTAATGAGTGGCCGCGCAAGGGTGATGAAGGCGCAGATGTGACACGGCGTGGTTGATTTTAGAAGCGCCGCGGTCGATTGCTGAAATTTCAAATGAAAGCAGAAGCGGAAATGGTGCGCATGAATGACTATTAACCTGTCCCTTTGGAGCCAAAGCAGAAGCGGAAATGGTGCGCATGAATGACTATTAACCTGTCCCTTTGGAGCCTTCTTTGGAGCCTGTCCCTTTGGAGCCCTGTCCCTTTGGAGCCCTCTTTGGAGCCTGATTGCTGACGCAAATTTTATCTTGGAGCCGGCGGTCTCCGCCGGTAGCCCTCTGACAGGGCTTGTACAGTCTTCGGACTCGAAAGTCAGCACCGGCGGAGACCGCCGGCTCCAATAATTAAAAGAGGGGGCTAATGCCGTCTAGCCTCATTTTTTTCCTAAAGCTCAAGGCAAAATTATTTGCATCAGCTCCCGTCACTTGGTACAACGAAACCACTTTTGTTTTATAGCTCTTCATAAATTTAACAAACCGCCCCGGACAAACGTTGCACTCGACCTTATATCCCTCGCCGAGCGAAGCGTCGCGGGTAATGGCTAGTAGGGGAACTCAATGAATGTTGCATTTTTTAACGAAAATAACACGTTTGAACCTGGGAGCATGTTGGCAAACGTCTATGGTGTGGAGCGAAGAAATCGCATCGCCGGAATGACGGAACTCTACCCCGAAGTTATCAACCTGACTAACTTCGATCAGCATGTCGCTGGGTTGTCCAGAGTGGAGGCGATATTTTCGACTTGGGGTATGCCGCAATTGACGGAGACCCATCTGGATCGGCTTCCTTCCCTGAAGGCTATCTTTTATGCCGCAGGTGGTATAAAGGCATTTGCGGAGCCGTTGCTGAAGCGTGGCATCATCGTGGTTAATGCCAACGCGGCCAATGCGGTGCCTGTTGCGGAATTCACCCTTGCGCAGATTCTTTTGTCTTGCAAGGGCTACATGCGAAACATCAGGGAATACAGGGCACCTGAATCTATGGGAACCGCCTACCGTGGCCCCGGAGTTTATGGTGAAACTGTTGCGCTCTTAGGGGCGGGCGCCATCGGACGGAAGGTGATCGAACTGCTTCGGGGGTTCACGCTCAAGGTCATCGTGATGGATCCCTTCCTTTCTGATGCTGAAGCGGTTCGGTTGGGGGTGCGGAAGGTCACGTTTGAAGAGGCTTTTTCCTTGGCGCAGGTAGTGAGTAACCATATGCCCGACCTGCCCGTCACCAAGGGTTTGCTGAATGCAGCCCTGTTCCGTCGAATGCGTCCCGGCGCCGTATTCATTAATACCGGCCGTGGGGCGCAGGTGGTGGAGGCTGACTTGATCAAGGTGTTACAGGAGCGCCCCGACCTCACGGCCTTACTGGATGTGACGGCGCCGGAACCGCCAATAAAGGATTCAGAATTGTTTAATCTTCACAATGTGCATCTCAGTTCGCATATTGCCGGATCAATCAATGATGAAGTGGTGCGCATGGCCAACTTGGTGATTGAGGAATTTGAGGCATGGAGAGAAAACAAACCGTTGCGCTATGCGGTTTCCTTAGAACAAATGGCCGTCATGGCATAAAGCCAGAGAGTAAAGGGTTATGATGATTATATTTGCCGCAGATGATCATTATGGGGCGCGCCCCGGTGCGGTGATGAGCCGGAACCTGCAGAACACTTTTCCTCATCGCTTTGTTGAGAATGACTGGTCGGCATTGGAAGATTCGGTAACCATGGATGACTGTACCCTGCTGATCCTCAATCTGATTGCTGGGACAGGTGCGGCTGCCATTCCGGGGGATGCGGTTGAGCGGCAAATCAAAGCCTATGTTGAAAAGGGCCGCCCGCTACTCTTGCTTCATAGTGCCAGCGCGGCTTTTTGGCATTGGGGCTGGTGGCGACAACTGGTCGGTTATCGGTGGGTTAGGGGTGAGGATCCGGATGGAGCTACGCCTTCCATACATCCCGTGCATCCCTATCGGGTGGAGGTATCAAAAAACCGACATTCCCTTTGCCAGCAATTTAAGTCCTTCGATGTGCCTGAGGATGAAATCTACATCAAGTTGGAGCAAACCTGCCCGACCATGGTCCTGATGGAAACCACAATACCCGAAGGCACATATCCCCAATGCTACCTCAGCCAAACTTCCTGGGGTGGCCAAGTAGCTGGCTTTCTACCCGGCCACCGTCCCGAAGTGGTAGGTCTCCCACAGATCGTGGATAATGTTAGTTGTCTGATCCGGTTTCTGACGGTGGGATAAATAGTTCACGAGCCGTAGCCCAATTAAAATAATATCGAGAACGATCGACTCCTGCCGGTTTCCCTCTATTCGTTTGAGGAGGATTGCTTATTTTCAGAATTATCTTGCGGAGCGGATTGAAAAAAAGCAATGTTCATGAATAGTGTTTATTTTAACACACAATACAATAATTGATCTTCCTTCTAGATGGCAGTGTTTTGTATTCCTGCTGGATTGGCGTATTTTTCCATTCTTTCCCCGGGCGTAATTTTTTCCGTTTTGTTTGTCGCAACGTTTAACTAATGAAGCAAGGGAGAGGTCTTATGACGAATGCTGTATCACTCGGATGGGCGCTGAACTTAATGGGTGCCATGGGCGTGTTATCTGCCGCAACGACAGATGCCCAAACAACGCAAGTAGCCTCTGCGACTTCGTTCCCCCCGCCAGCGATAACCTCCACGAATGTCCAAGACTACAGTCAGGGCTTTCGCGCCTTTATCCGCATGGGTATGCCGGACACCTCAAAAGCAAAGTATGTAAAACTCGAGAACTACAATTACGGCATGAATGATATGTCGTATCGCATGCACGAACTTCAGTTATCGGGTAGCGCCTGGTTGATATCCGAGAACAAGGATGATAAGAGCTTTCTGGTCTTCGCTACAGGAAAGCCGTTGGAGCTTTTTGACCAGAAATCATTCTATAAGAAGCAGGAAATTGCGGCCCGAAGTAATGCCGTGGCTCAGGCCGCAGCGAAAAAAGGGGGCGCGCAAAACTTTTACTCACATTTTCCTCCTCGGGGGAACAGTTTAGCTGAGTTCGGTACCTGGGTGCCAGTGGATTTGTCTCGTGATCTTGCCAAAGCTACAACGTTCGTTGATAAGAAAATCACAGCAAAGGCAGCTGGCGGTCGGGAAATGAGGTATGATCCTTTTCTGCAGACGGACGAGCCCGCCGGAATGCTGTTTATGTTAGCCGCATTTGCTTGGCAGAACGGTAAAACTCAGGAGGCGAATATCCTGGCCGGTCGTCTTTTCACACTGGTGGGCGACTCACGTAAAGTCATAGTTGGCGCGTTGAACGTTATGGCGGACGCGCAATTATCCTCGTCGATGGATGCTTTCAGGAAAACGGGCGATTGGAACGTGTTTAATGAATCGGTCTCCGGACTTATAAAAAAATACCCTGCCGGCTGGCGCCAGGTGGGGGCGGCCAAAATGCTCGCAGATCGGCTACAGGCCCGGGTTACTATGGGCGCGCCTCCTGCGCTCAAGGCTGAGGGGCTTGATGAGGTCGACCTGAACCTGGCGGCTGCTTTGGTTTCCGAAAAAGCGGGGATGCCCTCCTTTGGGGGTGGGGAGCAGTTATGGATTCTCCCGCCCGCCAAAGCGATGCAGGGAATGAAGGACACTAATATTATTTCTCGTATTAAGGCGCGGGGGCTCAAATCTATTCCATTACTCCTTGCCTTGGTGCCTGACGAAACCCTTTGCCCCTTGCGGCGTAACGATCTCGGCTTCGGCATGAGTTACTCTTCTGCGAGCAGTGATAACGAAAAGCCCGAGGCAGAACGTGCCCTGATGTATTACAATCGGCTGGATAGGCCGGTGACCCGTGGAGAAATTGCCCGAGCACTTTTGGCACCCTTGTGTCCGCATGAGCAAAATTCGCATCAGGATGAAGCCGAGCAGACGCCCGAAGAAGTCATAGCCGCCGCCCAGGAGGTTTATGATGTGCTCAAGCCTTTGGCTCCCTCTGGATATGCCAAGCATTTTCTGAGCGTTGGCGATCAGAATCAAAAGCGGGCGGCCATTTCCTATTTAATCCAAAACGATATTGAGACCAATGCTTCGGCGATAGAAGCCTTTCTGCTCACCCCCCCCACAGGATGAATCGAGTGGCATGATGATGGGGCAAGATAGCGGACTGGTTCAGATGTATGTTCAAAAGCGAGGGGAGAAGGCGGCGGAATTTGTTGAAAAATATGCCACTTTTCGCAAAAAGATCGAACTACCTGCGAGAATGTCTGACAATGAAGAATATGTAAAACAAATGGAGAAACAGGCCAAACGTGAAATCAAGTCTTTGCAGGCCATGGTTAAAAAACAAGATTTTAAAGAAACAGTTGCGGGCCTGACAAAATCCGAAAACGTGGATGAGATGCAGATGGCGGCTTATACGGCACTCGCGCGGGAGCCTCCAGCCAAGTCGGTGCCTGCCCTGCTCACCGTGGCTGTTAACTCCACCAATGTGAGCGTGCGAGCACGCGTTCTTCAAATGGTGTCGATGTTGCGATATGCCGGAATGCAGGAGGCCATGCAGGAGGAAATGGTCCAGGCGGGGCCCGAAGCAACCCAAGCGCTAATGAAGAAATTTGCTGATAAGAATAAGGTGAATATGGGCACGAATGCGGTCGCCTGGAAGATTCTGTTGGCAGATACCCGCGCTGCGCCGGGCGGTAGGGCTTTTGCCGGAGGCGCTTATGAATGGACGATTGCTGATTTGGCGGCGACAGGCATTGAGGCGCTTTATGGTGAAACGTCACCCATGGAAATGTTAGGACAGGGGCACGCGGCGGCAAACCTTCCGCCAGAAATTGCCATGAGAATTGCACGGGAACGTGCCGCCGCCCGCTTGGAAGGAAAGTCAGAAGATCAACTTCCCGAAATGCCATCTGCCGATGAGGTGTCTATTGAGAGGCGTAAGGTGATTGAGGCTGACATCCTGAAGGTGAGTCCGGCGACGCTGGGAGCTGTCATTGAAAAATTAAGTGACTCCGAAAGATTGTTTCTGGCGGAAATTACCGCTGAGAACGATGCGATCATGAAAGCGATGGCGCCGCTGTCTCGGCGAATTTCACTTGTAAAGACCGTTTCCGAACTGCCAGCCGTTGATGCTGCCCGCCTGCAGAAATTAACAGGCACCCTGCTTACGACCAATGTCATCATGGAAATGCGGGAGTTGTGTAAACAGCAGCTTGTTGCCGGAAAGGCGTTTGTCATTGCTTTAACGTCAAGTGGGCCTGGTAAAGGAATGTGCATTAATGTGACGCCTCTTGATGATTCGCTGCGTCGCATGTACGGCGCTGGCTATATGTCGATGATTTCCAAAATGGGCAAATCGAGCGGTAAACGGAAGGGGTTGGTGGTGGGGGCGCTGATGGGGGGTCAAACCTATGCAAGCGCGGTGTGGCTGGTAGACTTGCCGGCCCTATCGGCGTCGACAGGGTCTGTGGCTGTTGCGGCTGTCGATAGTGACGACAAAATCGATCAACAGGCGGAGTCTTTGGAGAGTGCTTTCGCATCACAAGTCGAAAAATTTGAGTCGGTGGTAGAAGCCTTCAGCAAGCCTGATGAATCCCTTACTGCGGGGGCTACGGTGTCATTTATAGGAATCATGCCTACGACCGAAGCGGACAAAAAAGCCAAATCCAGTGACGACGAGGAACCGTTCGGAAGTGACGTCATCGTGGATTGAATTCGATAAACGACAAAACTGACAACAGAACTAAGTGGAAGGAACATCTTATGACGTAAGTTGCAAGTGAACGGTGGGATAAAGTGCGCTCTCAAATGGAGGCCCTACGTAAAGCGATCGGCACCGTCATTGTCGGTCAGGATGCCGTTGTGGAGTTACTGCTGACTTCGCTTCTTTGCAAGGGACATTGCCTGATTATTGGCGTTCCCGGTCTGGCCAAAACGCTGTTAGTGACCACCCTCGGGAGGACTTTGGGGCTGGTTAGCCGACGCATTCAGTTTACACCGGATCTTATGCCCATGGATTTTACCGGGGGTGAGATTCTGCAAGAGGAGGGTGGGGGACGGCGACGCTTTGAATTTGCACCCGGTCCGATATTCGCCAATCTGATTCTTGCCGATGAAATCAATCTACGCCGCCTAAAACACAGGCAGCTCTGTTGGAGGCGATGCAGGAAAAGCAGGTGACGGTATCGGGCAAGACCATGAAGCTGATCGAGCCGTTCATTGTGTTTGCCACGCAGAACCCGATCGAGCATGAAGGGACCTATCCGCTTCCGGAAGCCCAGTTGGATCGGTTTTTCTTTAGCCTGAACATGGATTATCCGCTGATGGACCAGGAACGCGATATCGTGCTCCGCACCACCGCCCGCCACGTTTCCGAGCCTCCCAAGGTCTTGTCGGCTGATGAGGTGCTGGCCTTGCAGGACCTAATTCTTGATGTTCCAGTACCCGACCATGTGCTGGACGCCATTCTCCGGATCGTCAATGCAACCCGACCCAGTTCACCCCTTGCGGGTGACCATGTGAAGCGATATGTCGCTTGGGGCGCGGGGCCTCGCGCCTCACAGACCATGACCAGTGCCGTGAAGGCTTTGGCTTTGCTTCGCGGTCAATCCGCGGCCTCCCTCGAAGAAGTTCGGGCTGTCATGAAGCCCGTGCTTCGCCATCGCGTGATCCCGAATCATAACGCTACGGGCGAGGGGGTCACCGTGGAGCAGATTATTGAGAAACTGAAAGCCTTGCTCTGAATCCCAACCCCGGGAGGCCTGTGACAGAACGTCGTTTTCAATATTTAAGGCCGGAGGATATTCGGCGCTTGGCCGGATTCGAATTCGCCCCTAAAGCGGTTGTGGAGGGTTACTTTGCCGGACGACATGTATCCCGCTCCCGCGGCTCGTCGGTTGAGTTTCGCGACTATCGTCAGTATGTGCCCGGCGACGATCTGGCATTGGTTGACTGGCGCGTTTTTGGGCGAACAGATCGCTATTATCTGAGAACCTATGACCATGAGACCAGCATGGATTGTCATTTGTTTCTCGATAGCAGTGCCTCCATGGGATTTGGAAAAGACCTGACGAAGCTGGAGTACGCCTCTTTTTTTACCGCTTGCCTTGCTTACCTGGTCGTTCGCGGGGGGGACCGCGTCTCCCTTCAAATCTTCGATAAAAAAATCCGAACGTTTATCCCGCCGGGGAGTACGGGCACACACTTGAATGGGCTACTGAATCTGTTGGAACGAAACCAGCCCGGAGAGCGTACTTCTTTGGCCGAATCCTTGCGGTCCTCATTTCCTTTGCTCAAACGGCGTGGCATTCTGATTGTGGTGTCAGATTTCTTTGATGACCCTGCTGCCATTTTTACCGCTTTGGGCCCTTACCTGCATCGTGGTTTCAAGATTTTTTTATTTCATGTCCTTACGCCTGCCGAAATGGAATTGGAAGACAAAGGGTTGGTGGCGTTTCGCGACCTGGAAACCGGGAAACGGATCACGGCGCATACTGACGATGTTCAGGCGGGTTACCTCGACGCCCTAGAACGGCATATTGACGCCCTGCGCGACCTCGCAACACGCAGGAATGTGGACTATATTATCGCCCGGACGGACACCCACTTTCACCGGCTCTTTGAGAGGTTAATCCAGTGAGTGTGTTTTTCCTTAATGCTGTCTTATGGCCGCTGGCGATTCTGGTGGGATTGCCGTTGATAGTACATTTGTTCGCACGGGCGCGGCCGCCCTTATACGATTTCAGTTCTGTGGAGTTTATTCAACGAGCGCTCAGATTTTCGCAACGCATCCGCAAGCCGAAGGATTGGTTGCTACTCATTCTTCGTACGGCCGCGGTGGCGGCCATCATCTTGTTATTCCTCCGTCCGATGATGTTTTCACACTCGGGAGGCAGCCTTTTTGAACGAAAAAATGTGGTTGTGATTCTGGATGCCTCGGCGTCGATGGGCTGGTCGGATGGAAGCCAAATGCGCTTTGCGGTGGCCTGCGCAGAAGCTTCTGAAATCCTGGCCGGGTTGTCGTCACGTGATGCCGCTGATGTGGTTCTGGCTGGAGCCGCTTCTCGAGCCGTATTTCCAACCATGGGCAGCAATATCGGCTATCTCCAGGGTGAGATCCGGCGGGCACGGCTGACCTCCGAGACGCTGGATCCCGAGTCTGCCCTCCGCCTGGCCCTGCATCTGCTCAATGGGCAGGAAGGCCGGAAGGAAATTTGCATCATTAGTGATTTTCAGGCTACGAATTGGCGGGGTATCAATCCCCGGCTGCCGCCGGATGTCGGGCTAACGTGCGTCTCAACTGCACACGGCGAAGCCCCGAACGCCGCCATCCTCCGTATCGAAATCGATCCGCTCCATTCGTTGCCGGGTGAAGAGGCGACGCTTTTATGTGAGGTAGGTAATTTTTCCGGGACGCCACTACGCAAAACGGTGGTGGTGGCAGTCGAGTCAGCTCGCATGTCTCGTGAAGCGGTCATCCCTCCCTGGGGGCGTATGACGGTTTTATTTAAACAGCGGATCTCTTCGTCATCTCCCTTTTCGGTCAGTGCGGCTTTGACGGAAGATGGATTCCCAGGTGATGATCGGCGTTGGGCCCTGGCTGAGCCCACCGATGTGTTGCGTGTCGGATTGGTCTCATTCGGGCAAGACGATGCGACGGCAGCCGCTTGGGCCCGAGGGTGCCGCGCCTTAGGCTGGGCCCGACCGGATTTGCTGACGCCGCGCTGGCGAATCCCGAGACGCGCTGTGATGTGCTGATGTTATCCGGGTGGGATGGCACGAACTCCGCTCCGGTACGCGGCTTCTTGGAGCGAGGTATTCCTGTAGTATGGTATCCGGTGGCCGGAATGCCATGGTCGCGTGTGACGTCGGTTTTAACCAATTCCATGCCCGTTTCGGGCTCCACTCAAAAACTGCAGTGGGAAGATGGACCCGAAAGTTTATGCCTCAAGGTAGCCACTCCGGATCATCCGGTGTTCCTCGCTTTTGCGGGGGGCGAATATGGGGATCCCGCACGGGGCCGTGTCCGGGGCCGTTTTGCCATGACTGAGGCTCTGTTGCCGGCTGCGATCCTCATCGGGCGGGCAGTCCTGGGATGGCGTGCCTCAGCCCGGCTTTCGTCTTGGAGCCGTTGGGTTGCTTTTATTGCCCGGTGCTTCGCTTTACTGGCCTTAGCCATGATTGCCTTGAATTGGGGAAGCTGGCGGAAGCCCGAGGCAGACGTGAAGCCACGGTGGTGTGTCATGTTGGATCGGAGTGCCAGTATGGCGACAGCGGATATGAACGGGCAGAGCCGTTGGGCGCTGGCGTGTCAGCTCGCTGCTCGATGGCGCAAGGAGTCGGGCGACAAACGTAATTTGGATATCCTATCATTCAGCGATACGGTCGACGGGATACGTCAGACTGAACAAACGCTTGCTGCCCAGACTCCCGATGGCAAGTTGACGGATATTGGGCGTGCCTTGGAAATGGTGACCGGCGTAGGGGCAATCGGCGGGGGTAGGCCGACAGGTATCATACTGGTTACCGACGGACGTCAGACTATTCCTGATGCGGATCCCGTGCTGGCAGGGCTGCGTGCTCGTGCGCAGGATGCTCCGGTGATGGCGGTGCCGCTTGGCGAGGTTAAGGAAATCCGTGACATTTCGATCAAGGTGGCGCGTCGGCTAGCCGTAGGATTTGTCGGGCAATCCGTCCGTATTCAGGCAGACGTCATCACGCGCTGGCCGAGTGAAGTTAATGTGGCCGTCCAATTGTTGGATGGAACGGGCCATGCTATCGCGACAAATATGGAGGTCACGGCGGTGTATCGCACGGCTCCCGAACGATTTTTCAAAACGGATCCCGCTGGTATTCCGCAGACAAAGTTTAAATCGATTTTCCCCGATACGGTTGAAGAACTTGGCGCCTACGATATCGTCGTATTTGGTAAAGGATCAGAATATTTTATGACACCGGAACGGCTCATGGCCTTGAAGACCTTTGTTGCGGATCAGGGGGGGAGCGTGGTGTTTGCGCGCGGTCGGCCTTATGCGGATCAAGGCGGAGGCTTGGAGGATTTGGAGCCCGTGGAATGGGGCGGCGCATCTTCAGTGGATTGCCAGTTGATGCCGCGGGAGGAAGGTGAAGATATCGGGTTATTTGCTGGAATGTTGCCGGGGCGCGATGATGCGGTGTGGTCGCGTTTGCCCCTGGTTCGGTGCAGTCAAATGTCGGTAGAACTCAAATCATTTGCCCAGGTTCTGGCAGAAGGACGCCGGACGGGAACAGGCGATACGGTCTCGCAGGCGGTTCCGTTACGGGTAAGTCGTCGCTGGGGCAAGGGCATGACTGTGGTCATGAATGTGGACGGGCTTTGGCAGTGGTCGTTCTTCCCTACGGCTAAAGAAGCGGCTGGAATGTACGAGGAGCTGTGGACACAGATGTTGCTCTGGGTGGGGACCTACTCGGAATTTTTACCCGGCCATGATTACGCACTTCATCTTGGCGTTTCAACAGCGTCACCAGGGATGCCGGTACGGGTTCAGGTGCGACGACGTGGAGCGCCGGAGACCAGCAAGGAGTCGCCTCGCCTGCGCATCACCCGCGGGAGCGAGCCCATTCAGGAAATGATGTTGGCAGAAGGCGATCGTGCCGATAGCTGGGAGTCGGTCTTGTCGCTCGCCGAGCCTGGATTGTATCGCGTGACACTTGTCCCCCCGCCCGGCAGCAAAGGGCGGGAGCTTGGCGCGCTACTTCAAATTCAGACGCCACCGGGTGAATTAGATAATGTTAATCCCGATCCTGAATACCTGGAAAAGATTGCGGAGCCGTCTTCTGGGCTTACAGGTTTTGATTGCGTTGGCTGCGGTTCGGTTATGCGGGGTAGATGCCTTTTTAACGATTGTGCCCCGGCTCCTGTGGCCTGCGCGGGATATACCCCCTTACAGTCATTACCAGTTTGATGTGAGGCCGGCCTCACCCGTGATTCTGTATGGCGGGTCAGCGGAAGTGTCGGCCACGATCACGGGGGCACCCATGGAGGCTCAGGTTTGGATGATAACCCGGAAAGTCGGACAAAAGGTGCAGCGGGCTGCCTGTTTTCAGGAGGGGGGTGCCCGATATGCGCAGCGGCTGGAAAACGTGACGGCTCCAGTGGAATTCTGTTTTGCGGTTGGGCGGGCACGAAGCCATTGGCATCAGGTAGATCTCCAGTTACAACCCCAGGTGATGCTCGCCCGCGTCCGGCTTGTACCGCCCCCCTATACGCGTCAGCTGGTGCGCGAATTTCCGGCAGGTCAGGAAGACCTGAACGGAGTACGCGGGACCAAGGTGATGCTGACGCTGACCAGTAACCGGCCACTCAAGGAGGGGGCGCTGACGATTGAACCGCGGCACTCCCCTAAAGGAGCTGAGCAGGTAGTGAATGCCCGATTGGTGTCGGAACGTGCGGCGTCCTTCGAGTGGACTCTCCAGGGAGACGCAGAGGCCAAAGCAACTCTACGGGATGTGCGGGGAACCCCGACGGCGGAGCCGCTGGTCCTTCACCAGAAATTGATTCCGGATGAGGCGCCAAAACTGGTGTTAACCGAACCCCATGAATTTTCAATGGCGACTCCATCCGCCGTGATCAAGGTGGAAGGCACGGTTGAAGATGATTTTGGCATTGAACAAATCGACTGGGTGCGTTCGGTAGTGGGTTTCAATGATCGCGGTGTCAGCTTGAGGAAAGGGGCGGCAGGGACGCATTCTGAGATCAACATGGAACTGAATTTGGGACTATTGGGAGTGGAGGCGGGACAGGTATTGGAATTCTATGCGGAAGCATTGGATAATAATCCCTATGTGTCCGGCGTCGGGGCTTCGGGTGTCGCTCGCGTAAAAGTGATTAGCGATGATGAATATGCCGAGATGATCCGCAACCGAGAGGGAATCGAGCAATTCATTGCGCGCTATGAGGTGGCGGCAGAGGCCATGAAAAAGGTGATTACCTCATTGGGAGAATTACAGGGGCTCGTGTTGTGGAAGAATCCCGATCGGGTCAAATTAGCCGCAACCGTAAAAAAATCTTTCGATGCCCATACAGCGGCGGAAACGCAATTCCGTTTGCTGGCGCGTGACTTTGCCGTCTACGATAGCGAAAAGGAATTAAAAAAGACCTCCGCTGAAATTCTCGGGAAGCTTGCCGAAAATAAAGCGGAGCTGGAGGCCATGCGCGAACCGGGACCTGATAATACGGCCAAGGCTGAAGGGATGCTTAAACGCTTAGGGGCTGAGGCTGAATCGCTGATGCGGCAGGGAGTTAATGCTGAATTGGCGGATAAAGTGGCGAAGGTAATGGATACGGCAATACGATTTCAGATCGTTGTCCGTTAACAGGAGTCTTTGGCACGCCGGTTAAAACAGCGCTATGGCGTAAAAATCAATCCTGCCGATAGGCCATTTCTTCCCGGCTACGGGGATGAGCAGGGTGAGATTGCTAGGGAATTGGCGGGATTTGTAAAAGAAGTGGTGGACACGACAGACAATCTCCCGAAAGAAAAAGATAAACTTAAGCAGGACGCCTTGCAATTTCTATTAGCGCTGGATCAGTCGGGGGCTTCAAATCATATGGGACAGGCTGTGAGCGCGAGCCGGAATACCGATGCGCCACGCACCTACCGGGAGGCGCAGTTGGCATATGAAAAACTGATGTCGCTGATTCAACCTGGGGGCTGCTCAAATTGCTTTACAGGTATGTGCCGGGGGCAGCAGCCAGACTTTGGACCGGAAGATATGAAAAAAACGCTCCAGGAAATGTTCCGTTCCCTGTGCCGAAAACGTGGGGTTGGGGAAGGACAGGGTACAGGGAGTGGACCGGGTGGCGCTAATGCAAACGGTTCGAGCAATGGAGCTGACGGTTACTCTGAATTGGGAACCCCAGTGTATGGGCCCAACCGCAGTTCGATGGGCAAGGCCGTTGATGGAAAAGGACAAACAGGGAAAGGACAAGGGACTGAGGGGGCGGGCGCCGGGCATGGTCCGGATGTCGTGGAGCGCTTACCGGGTGCGGATTCGATGGCTCCTGCCGGGGAGGCCATTCAGTTTGAGCGGCTGCCAATGAAGTACCGTGATGAGGTTAAACGCTATTTCCAGATTGATAGGGAAGGGGGCGACAAGTGATTCGATCGATTCTGTGGCTTTTCGTTTTGTGCGTGGGGTTGTTGTGGGCCTGTTCAGTAGAGGCAAAGGACGCCGCGGTGCGATGTGCCAATCTCATTTATGCGGGAACACAGACCTCCCGTTGCTTCAGTGGTGAATTTCTAAGTGCGGTTCAGCGAGAGAGCACGATTGCCACGGAACGGCGATTCAAGAGTGTGAAGCTCGATTCAGAGGAGTTGTATTCCTTTCCATTTGTGGTGATGACGGGCGAAAAGGAATTCTACCTCTCCGCCAAAGAACGCGAGAATTTGAAGAAGTATCTGACTCGGGGAGGTTTTTTACTCGCTTCGGCCGGTTGCTCCAGCAAGAAGTGGGACCGCTCCTTCCGTCGTGAAATACGATTAGTTTTGCCTGATCGGCCTTTGAGCAAGATCAGTATGGAGCATGCCGTTTTCAAGACCGTTAAGACCATCAAAACCCTCAAGCTGACCCACGGTGGTGCGGACCCCGCTCTGGAGGGGGTCGAAAATGACGGCAAAAAGGTGGTGATTTATTCTTCGCAGGGTTTGAATGATACCGCGCATAGCGTTGGGTGTTGTTGTTGCGGCGGGAATGAAATCGGGAATTCCATGGAAGTGAACGTCAATATTCTGGTGTACGCGCTTACGCATTGAGGCGAGGGTGGATAAGGATGGGTGGAACCATAATTATGAGGGGACAATCAAAACAGTGGGCGGCGCGGGCATTTACCGGATGTAGCCGGCTGATGGCTGTTGCGCTCGGGGTGTCGGTTTTGGTGGCGTGGGGTGAGCCCGCGTCTCTCGTCCCATCAGTCACCTGGACCGAGAACTTGAATGGAGCCCTGTCGCGTTCCGGCAATGAGCTTAAGCCAGTGCTAGTGGTGTTTTCGTCACCGAATTGTCCTTGGTGCGTCCGCCTCAAAACGGAAACGCTGGCCGAGAAGGACGTCCAAACGGCTTTGGAGGGATTTATATGTGTCGCCATTGATACCTCTCGCGATCCGAGGACGGCGCAGGAATTTCAGGTGAGCGGGGTCCCCCTGACACTGATTCTGTCAGGTGACGGTCGCCTTCAGGCAATCGGTGAAGGCTTTATGAGTAAGGATGCCTTTCTGGCATTCCTGGATGATTACAGAAAGGGTGGCGTGAAACGTGATACGGCGCCCCCGGCGTTGGGTAAGTGGTTGAAAGCGCTGAAAGCGAAAGAAGTTACCGCCCTACAGTGGCCCGACATCATGGCCGGCCTTGGACGTAAAGACTGCAGAATCCCGCTGCACAATGCATTGCTTGCCTATGTTTCCTGTCCCCGCACCCATTTTGCCCTACTATTTGCCATCTTCATTTTCAGCACACTCCATGCCGCAGGCTGACCCATTCCGTTTTGCTTGCAAGGCCGAATGAATTATCCGCTTGTCACGTGCCGCTATGGAGCATAAAGTTGCGACCGTATTGAATAACCTAATCTAAAAGGATGACTAATGAAGACCAAAAGTGAAATCATTGCAGGGTTGGCGGAAGCGGCTGGAGTTGAGAAGAAGCAGGCTGCGGAGATGTTGGAGGCCTTAGTCAAGATGGCGTTTGCGGAAGCCGTAAACGGTTTCACCATCCCCGGTTTGGGCAAACTGGTGAAAGTTGAACGCAAGGCGCGTACGGGCCGTAACCCTGCCACGGGCGAGTCCATTCAGATTCCTGCTAAGAGCGTTTTGAAATTCAAGATTGCCAAGGCTGCCAAAGACGCGATCATGACTTGATTTGTTTTTCACTGGGGGCGTATGCCCCCTTTGCTTTGGAAGACCCTCTAAGGTTTCTCACATTTCCTTCGCGAGGCTAGCGTACATCATTTTTCGAAACTCACCGGGAGTGAGATTGATAGCGCGTTTGAACTCTCGCGTGAAATGGCTTTGATCAAAATACCCACACTGACTGGCGACCTCACTGATACCCATGAAGGAAGTGGCCAGCAGTTTCTTGGCTTCCGAAATTCTGATTTCCGTGAGCATTTGCTTGAACGTCTTGCCCGTTTCACGGCGCAGACGGTGAATGAGTGTAGACGAACTGGTGCCCATCGCCCGCGACGCCTTGGAGAGCGTGATGCTTTCCTGATAGTGCGATTGAAGCCAACCAAGCGTCCGTTCTGGCAGACTGCGCTCATCTAATATTGTCGGGTCTTCGCTTTGTGAGTGGCGTTGAATCCAGTCGGCTACCTCGTAGCAACTCTCTTCCGTCGTACGAGCCTGTTCCAGCCGAAGCATGTGGCGCAATTCCCAGCTGGTGGCCACGGCCCATGGGGTCCCGCGCAGAATGTCCTGACTGGTCATCACGGCTAGCAAAACCCGGACATGCGCTTTGAGTTTTGCCAAGTCCCAATTACTTGCCATTAGGAGTTTTGCCAGATACTTGGACGTAAACGCCATGGCGCCTGACTTATCGTCGCGATTTAAGAAAGACACCAGTTGGTAGGTGTCACCGATCAGGTCCGGTGGTGAAATTTCTTGTTTGCGGATATCTACAATGGCTTCGGCAATCTGGCGTTGTTGCAGATATTTTTCGTTTTGGGTTCGGAAGAACTCACTTGAGTTCAGGCCCGACGAAAAAGTGGTTTCCAGCGCCAGAAGGCCCAGACCTCGTAAAGCGCTCGGCGCAATGGTGTGGATAGAGTCGAGTCGTGTGAGAAAGCTGTCCACCGGCGTCTGAGGCCACGCACCCACCACCTGGGCGATGGTATCACGAAGATCATCCCGCTCATCCGCCGAGCAAAAGCCACCGAGAGAAATACCGCCACAGCATTGATTGCGAGGAGCCACAGGGATAGTGACAAATAAGAGATTGGCCCAGCAGCGGTAAAAATAAGGCTCACCCAAAGCCATGCCTTGAACCGAAGCATTACAGGAGGAGATCCGGCAAAGCGTTGAGGCGATCGGATGATTGAGCGCATGCCGGCAGAAGGCGCACACCTTCTTATTGGTCAGCAGGGTGGATTCATAAAGCCCATGATAAACCGCGCCCTGGCCGCTCACTTGCTCAATGGCCTTTAACGTTTGCGCCACCAAGGGACCCAAAGGTGTTTTTTTCATCTTGCGTTTTTATACAATGGAAACGCCGTTTTGTGCAATGGCCATTTGATGAAACAGTGGATAAAATTTAATCGCTGATTATGGGCTCAAAGGTCGTCATTTCTCAGGTCGATAAAGAAGAACCCAGCCAGAAGATCAACGAATTCGAGGGGCTCAACACCCACATCAACACCGGCGATGAGGGCCTGAACCCCGACCCCGATTTCGGCTGGACCATAGTCTGGGCCGATGCCCCCCTCGACGGTGGCGTCGATCACACTGGCTTGAGCTCCGTTCCGGCTTTCAAATCCTATAGGCAGTTTGGGCATGGGGCGGTTGCGTGGGCCGGGTAAGCCAATATACACGGAGGCGTAGGTTCCTAAAAATGCGGAGGCCACTTTAGTAGCCCGTGCATCCACAGCCACTCCCGGCCCGAGACGAACGCGGAGGCGTACCACATCAAAGACATCCAAGATGCGGTTGGGAATGTACATAACGACTTTGTGCAACACACTGTGGGATTCAGTCGTCTTGGCCGCCTCCTCTGCGGCTCGCCCCGTGCAAGGCGTAATGGCGATAAAAATTCCGGTCAGCACCACGATGTAGAAACGATTCATAAATTTATCCTTATTTAACCCAGTGTTTTTTGTTGGCTCACCGCTATAACGATCGCGGCCCCTTTACGGTTTATATCAAGACTATACAGGTTGGTGCGATTAATTACTGTCAGTCAAACTCGTATTTGTTGGGATGAAAAACCTTAGACGCCATTGAGTCATTGGAATGGCGTTGACATTATTGAGCGCTTTCGCCATTTTTTAGACCTTCAATTTGCCAAATCGAACATGAAAAGTGACCAATGAAAAAACTAAAGCTAGGGATTATTGGGTGTGGTGGAATCGCGCGTTGGGCCTATGCCCCTTATTTCAAGAACGAGAAGCGGGTCGAGATCGTCGCCGTCTGCGATATTCTGCCGGATCGCGTTGCCGAGTACCGGGATGAGCATTATCCGAAAGCGGATACCTACACTAGCTACAAGGACTTGCTGGCGCGCAAGGACATTGATGCCGTCTGTATTTGCACGCCCAACCATCTGCATTCCATCATTGCCGTCGCCGCCTTCAAGGCCGACAAACACGTCATGTGCGAGAAGCCGGACGCCGTTAGTCCAAAGAAGGTGATTGAAATGAAGCAGGCCAGCGAAAAAGCCGGCAAACTTCTGATGGTGATGCGTAACAACCGTTTCACGGATCCTTCCCGTTATGCGAAGCGGTTCATCGACGCCGGCAAAATGGGGGAAATCTATGCCGGTCGTTGTGGTTGGCAACGTCGGCGTGGCATTCCCGGCAAAGGGGGATGGTTCACCACAAAGGAGTTGGCAGGCGGCGGGCCGCTCATTGACCTTGGCGTCCACCTGATTGACTTATCCATCTGGTTGATGGGCAACCCGAAACCGGTAGCGGTCAGTGGTAACACGTTCTGCAAGTTTGCGAATGCTAAGGAAGAGAAAAGCGATTCTGAACATGCCATGTTCGGGGATGCCGTTAAGGACGGTATCTTTGATGTTGAAGATCTGGCCATGGGCCTCATCCGTTTTGACAATGGCGCGGTCTTGCAGATCGAATTCAGC
Organism: Kiritimatiellia bacterium; assembly: GCA_038330175.1. Taxonomy (GTDB): domain Bacteria; phylum Verrucomicrobiota; class Kiritimatiellia; order CAIKKV01; family CAITUY01; genus JAABPW01. The sequence goes on along the minus strand of JBBQNS010000037.1, from coordinate 11,767 downwards.
TGGGCTTCCAATATCAAATGCGAGGAGCGCTTTGTCGAGCTTCGCGGTACCAAAGCCGGGTTGACTTGGCGCAACGGCAATTCTATCGAGATTTTTTCGGAAGCGGATGGTCAACTGGTTGACATCGCGCCGGTCGGCGCTCTAGCTGACGAGGGGCATAACCGAAACCTTAAGAATTTTGTGGATGTTCTGCTTAATGGCGTAGAGCCATGCTACAAGCCGCAGCAGGGGGTGGATATGATCAAGATTCTTGTAGCAATGTACAAGTCGGCCGCAACCGGCGCAGAAGTCCGCATTTAAAAAATGAAAAAACACACGTCAATCAGAAAACAGTTCATCCTCTTGGCACTTTTTGGTGGACTCCTGGGAACACGACCGGCCATGGCTGATACCGCCATCGGCGATGGCGGGCATTTCCTGAGGTATGCGACCAAGATATATCTCCAGAATCCTGATGGCCGGGCCTTCACGCTAACCCTGCATCTTTTTCGTTGGCCGGTGAGCCAGTGGAATCCACATGAGGTCGCACTCCGTGTGATCGACCCGGCAGGGAAAACCGTGCTGGACGGGAACTCCACCATCGACGCTGACCAAAGGACGTTTGAGATTCCCGCCGGGTCCAAAGGCTCCTATGTAGTGGAGGTGAATTTGGCCTCGCCGAAGTCGCCCAGCGGACCTGATTTTTATATTGAATCATCTCTCAACCGGTCGGTCGCCTGGACGGGACAGCCGACTGAACAGGCTGTGCGGGGCCGTTGGTTCATCGTGCAGTGTTCCGTGCCGCGACGGTATTGGTTCTGGGTCCCGAGCGGGACCAAATCGTTTACCTGCCGTACCCAGTCGATTCAAAACTATCAGTCGCAGCGGGAAGACTGGGGCATCACGATCTTCTCGCCTCGGGGCCAACGCATGCGGACGTTGTGGGGAGATTTGGATTGGTCAAAAGGATACTACAATGAGCCGAATGGTCCCTTTTCAACGACCGAATCCCGAATCATGTCAACCAAAGTAAATGTTGAGCCAGGCGCCGGGGGACGGTTCTGGTGCGTTGAGATTCGCTTTGCCGATTCCCATAATTACTCAAAGATCAGTTTCTCGCTTGATGGGGTTCCTCCCTACCTTGCGCGAAGCCCTGAGGAATGGTTCAACCCTGAGGGTGGTGTAAGTCCTGTGCCAAATTTGTATGATAACGATGCCTTCATGCAATTTGCACGCTCTCGCCTAGAAGATGGATGGGCCTATCTCGAAAATTGTTCGCCGTGTCCGTCGCTGGGTGACCCTGACGGAGCAGAGGTTCGTGGCGATGCCACGTTCGCGTTGTGGAATCCGGAAAATCGCCTTCTGAAGTTTCGGGTGGGTTCCTACCTGCCTCGTGACATGGGTGCGAATGCGCCTCAGAAGGCGGGCGTGAAAATTACGGGGGCCGGCGGAAATGTGATTGTGGATCGGCAGGATCCCCTCGAGCATCTGCATGGTGAACATGGGGCACCCGAAGCCCTTCCTCTGACAGGTAGCGGAGTAGCCCGGGTTCAGATCTCCGGTGTTGAACGGTGGTTCGCCTTTACCTATCCAGCCACCCCGCTCGTACTGATTGGGAAAGAAATTGAGGCCGGTTGGTCGAGGTTTACCTTTGAAGTGGGAACTGCGCGCAATTGGTATTTTTGGGTCCCTCGGGGAACCAAAGAGTTCACCGTCAGAGCGGCAGTCCAACATGAGGGCGACGTCATGAACCTCGCCATTAATGCTCCTGATCGTACCCTGGCCATTATCTATGACCGTGCCGGGGAGAAAACCGTCCGGGTGCCCTCTGGTCTGGATGGAAAGATATGGCATATCCGCGCTGACATTGGTAGTGCCACCGTCATGCAGACGTCAGGTGGATCGGATTCCCGATATCTCGGCCTTTATCTGACGCTTGACCTTAAAGGGGTTCCTGGCTATCTCTCTCCGACGTGGGAGCAATGGTTCGACCCTTCACACCCAAAACTACCCATGGACCGGTAAGTTTGAGCTCGGTGCCTTGCCTCTGAAGAATAGGTCAGAGGAATTTTAACAGGATGTTCAGGGTTGAGGAGGGGGGCCGCTACTCTTGCCTGGTCACCAATCTGATCCGTCCTCTGATGTGAGGACGTGTCATCCTCTGCGCATACCTGCAAATGCGTTATGCGCAACAAGTAAAAGGATCAGTTGGTCTGGCCCAACTGGTCTCCTTATCAAGGTTCAATTAATCCGGCCTTTTCCCTAGCAACCTATCGAGCTTGCAGAACCTTCGGCCTCAATAGTCACTACCGGCGGGGACCGCCGGCTCCAAAGATCTAAAATCGGGTCTACTCTCGGTTGATTAAGCAATGCTTAGCAAACAGCACATGATTGCTGACGCGGATTTTATTCTGGAGCCGGCGGTCTCCGCCGGTATCCTCCCATGAGCCCGAAGTCCGACAGGCTGCTAGTAGTGTTTGACTAGGAGGTGGTTATGCCGCAATTGTTGATTTGTAATAAAAGTGATAACGGGACAGATTTATCTATTTTGCTAAGAAAATCGGGATCCCGTGAATAATAAGTTGGGGAGTGAGATTGTAATGATAATAGTTCAGAATTGATTCAATGAGGGAGGGGCACTACGTGCCGCGATAGGCGCAAGCTGGTGACTGAACCGGACAAGAATCGCCGCGGCGGAGTGCGCCTCCCACATTGTTTGAATTTTGTCATGCACCCTTGAGGCTATCGTGGTGCGATTGAGACTTGAATTCTTGCAAGTCATCACGCATCCTATCGGTAGAGTTTTGATTGCTATTTTATTTAATCGCAAAGGAGTGATTATGGAAATGAATGAAGGACGTAAAATTCGTTGGTATGAAGTGATGTATGTCGTCGTGCTGTTAGGGTTGTTGGCCTGGAGCGTGTTCTTCATCAATCCTCACAAGGTCGCAGTGGTGGACGTGGATCGAGTGTTCAAGGATGTCGGGGTGCTGCAAAAAATTGAAAAGGAACGTCAAAAACTGGATGCCTTTACAAAGGCAACTCAATTGCTTTCAGCGTACAAGACGCGCATGAAATCCCTGCAGGACAAACTAGTCGACGCCAAGACCAATGTTGAAAAGGATAAAATCACTTCATCGATGAAGGCTGCGGACGAGCAGTTCAGCCAGAGTATCGCTCCGTTGCAAGGCGCTCTTCAGCAGTTTGATAACCTTGCGGTGGCTTCCTTCCGCAAGCGCCTGAGCCAATTTATCACTCAGGTGGCTTTAAAACGCGGTGCGGATGCAGTCCTCACCACGGGGCCCAATCTTCCGTACTTTAAGAACAAGGTCGATGTGACAGAGGATGTGGTCAAAGCGTCTCGCGAGTTTTTTGCCAAGGATATGCCGGTGATCGATCCTGCTTTCGATGCGGCACGTGCCAAGCGGTAACCCGCTTGTTCTCGGACAACTGAGAAGGGCGCGTTTTGCTGGAAGGCTGAAGGCGAATGGAACGACACAACCGGGGTAAGGGGAAGAAGCAACTTCTCGGCAGCCACCAAAAGTGCTGGATTTGGGGTCGTAATCCCGTAGTGGAGACTTTGTCGGCGGGACGATGGGAGATCGTGGATCTCTATCTGTCCCGTCTTCTGAATCCTGCACAGCTGGAACAAGCGCAAGCCCTGGCAACCCGCCAGCGTTTGAATCCGGTCCTCGTTGAACCTGATGAACTGACCCACCTTTGTCATTCCAGCGAGCATCAGGGGTATCTGGCGCGTATGACGGAGTTCCCGTATGCGGATGAGGCTTCCGTGATCTCCCAGCTTCCTGTTAATCCATTTTGCGTTTTATTGGATGGGATCCAAGATCCTTACAATTTCGGCGCCATTATCAGGTCTGCGGAGATCTTGGGGTCTGATGCCGTTTTTATTGCTGAAGTGGGGCAAGTGGGCGTTACGAGTATGGTGGTTCGTAGTTCGGCCGGGGCCGTGAATCGCCTACCGATTGTGCGGGTCCCCGATATGGTGGCCTTGATTGGCCGGTTAAACAGTAAAGGTATTCAAGTTGTTGCCGCCAGTGAAAAGGCGACCTGCAATATTATGGATTTTAATTTTACGCAGGGCATTTCGATTGTAATCGGTAATGAGGGAGTCGGCTTTGGTGCGCCACTGCTGCAAAAATGCAATGCAGTCGTGAAAATTCCACAGACAGGCCATATCGGTTCATTGAATGCCGCGGTGGCCGCCGGTATCTTCTTTTACGAAGTCCGGCGACAAAGGCGATGACAGCCTGACCGGTTTCTATCTCGAGCGCATCTTTGTTCAATGTCAACTCATGCCCCATTCCCGTTTGCCCCATGGAAAACCTTGATTCTTTCTTGTTGGGCGTCATAATAACTTCATGCTGAAGTTTTGTGGAGGATCTATATAATGAATGATGAAAAATCCGATCAGAAAGTTGAAGTGATGGGGCAGGATCCTGCGCGCAAAGCGGATGGCAAGATGATCATGCCGACCCGTTTTGTGTTTCCTAACAGTCTACCTATCCTGCCTTTACTGAATCGTCCGTTATTTCCCAAAATGATGGTGCCGTTAAGCGTCGAAGATGCGGCGCTAAAGGAGATGCTGGTAAAGACGGCCGAGTCGACTTCTAAATTTATTGGGCTGGTATTGGCTAGGAATGTTGATGACGGCGAAGAACGGCATATTCCCCGCCGTGCGACCGAGCTTTATGAGGTCGGAGTTATCGCGGAAATTCTGAAGATTAGTGAGGCTTCTTCCGAAACCCCGTTGCAATTGATGGTGGGCGTTTTAGATCGCTTCAGGATCAAAAACGTGATTACGGAAGACCCATGCATTGTGGTCAGTCCAGATTATGTCGTTGAAACCGAAATGGCCGATAATGACGAGTTGCGTGTTTATTCGTTATCCATTATTACGGCGATCAAAGAACTTTTGCAATTAAACCCTCTTTTCAAAGAGGAGCTAAACCTTTTTCTTAGCCGATCCAACATAAAAGAGCCTGGGCGCCTGGCGGATTTCTCCGCCGCGATGACGACTGCGGGTGGTAAGGATTTACAAGAGGTGTTGGAAGCCTTTGGGATTCGCTCCCGGATCGAGAAGGCCTTGTTATTGCTTAAAAAAGAAATCGATATTTCCCGACTCCAGGTAAAAATTAATAAACAAATCGAGGAGAAGGTCACGAAGCAACAGCGCGATTTCTTTCTTCGGGAACAGCTCAAGGAAATCAGGAAAGAGCTTGGCTTGGTAAAAGAGGGCAAGGAAACGGAACTCGATGCGTTTAAAGAGCGTTTGACCAAGCTGACCTTGACGGATGAAGCGCAGGAGCGCATCAACGAGGAAATGAACAAATTGGGGATCATGGAGCCCCACTCACCGGAATTTGCTGTCAGCCGTAACTATGTTGATTGGCTAACCTCGCTTCCCTGGGGTGTTTTCAGTAAGGATCGTTACGATATCAAAAAAGCGGCGGCCATCCTCAATACGGAGCATTACGGGTTGGATGATGTAAAGGATCGTATTTTAGAGTTTTTATCGGTCGGCATTCTAAAAGGCAATATCTCCGGTTCTATAATTTGTTTTGTTGGGCCGCCGGGTGTGGGGAAAACGTCGATAGGACAATCCATTGCACGCAGTATTGGTCGACAATTTTATCGCTTCTCCTTGGGTGGGATGCGCGATGAGGCCGAAATCAAAGGGCACCGCCGAACCTACATTGGCGCCATGCCCGGTAAATTCCTACAGGCGATCAAGGTGTGCAAAACTCAGAATCCAGTGATCATGCTCGATGAGGTGGATAAGATTGGGGCAAGTTATCATGGGGACCCGGCTTCGGCCTTGTTGGAAGTTCTGGATCCGGAACAGAATAAGGACTTTCTGGATCATTATCTGGATGTGCGGTTTGATCTATCTAATGTGCTATTTATTTGTACGGCGAACCAGCTCGATACCATTCCGGCGCCTTTGTTGGATCGGATGGAAGTAATTAAGCTGGCAGGATATATTTTGGAAGAAAAAGTCCAAATCGCACGTAGATTCCTGATCCCTAAGCAATTAAAAGCGAACGGGCTTCAGGTAAATCAATTGGCGATTAGTGATGTGGCCTTAAAGGAGATTATTGACGGGTATGCCCGTGAACCTGGTGTACGAGGCTTGGAAAATTACATCAAGAAGCTCTGTCGGAAAGCGGCCAAACAAATTGTTGAGAAAAAAACTCAGCGTGTGGACGTGACGCTCAAAGGAGTCGTTGAGCTTCTGGGGAAGCGGCTCTTCTCTGAGACTGATCCCTATAAAAAGCCCCGGGTGGGCGTTGTAATGGGCTTGGCATGGACCGCCATGGGCGGATCAACGCTTTACATTGAGGCGACGCAAGTAGAATCCAAGAATCCGGGATTCAAACAAACCGGACAACTGGGCAGCGTGATGGTCGAGTCGTCGGAGATTGCCTATACCTATGTCAGGTCATTTCTTACTGGAAACCCGAAGGCCAAGGAGTTTTTCGAGAAAAATTTCGTTCACCTCCATGTGCCCGCAGGGGCAACACCCAAGGATGGACCATCGGCCGGGATTACTATGGCGACGGCGTTGTATTCGTTAGCCACCCGAAAGCCGATTATGGCGCATTACGCCATGACGGGCGAATTGACGCTAACCGGATTTGTGCTGCCGATAGGCGGTTTAAAAGAAAAGACCATTGCTGCCAAACGGGCTGGGGTTAATGATTTAATTTTCCCTAAAGAAAATAAGAAGGACTTTGAAGAACTGCCGGCACATATTCGCAAAGGGCTGAAGCCCCATTTTGTTGCGACCTTCAAAGACGTTGTGGAGTTATGTTTCAACGCGAGGCGCACAGGATCAACCTCGAGTGGGCGGCGGCGGAAGTAACGTCCGGGGGCGCATGACGAATTTCTGAAGGCACCCTCAAATCCCTATGCTTCGGGCTGAAAGGTATATACGAACACATATATCGGCTCGGGTGGATCGTAAGAATTTGAACAGAAGCACGCAAAGCACGCGAAGGCGCCATCCGGCGGGTACGCCGTATGACGCGGTGAATATTGCAAAACACCATGCAGGGTGGTATTCCGCGAAGCGTAATCCAAAATCCTTCGCGATCTTCGCGTGCTTCTGTTCAAAACTCTTTTCCGCGTGAGTGTTAACTGACACACCAGGACTGCATGAAGAATTTTGTCATGCGCCCAACGTCCGGGGGGTTGAAAGCACCGTCTTGATTTGGCGGCGTGAAGACGTATAATGGGCGTTTCGGTTGCAAAACTTTACACAAGAATATCCCGTAAATGGATTTGATTCAGGAGCATAAAGATGAAGAAAGTATTGATTCCGACCAAGCTTGATAAAGTCGCTCAGGATTTACTGAAGGCGAATGGGCATTATGAGGTTTACCAGGATGACAATGGTGACATTGCGGGTTTATGCGCCAAGCATCCGGATGCCTACGCCCTGATTGTTCGTAGCGAGGCCGTGACGGCTCAACTTATTGACGCGCTGCCGAAGCTGAAGGTCGTAATTCGTGCTGGGGCGGGATACAACACTATTGATATTAAGTATGCCCGCAAAAAGGGCGTTGATGTGATGAATACCCCGGGGGCGAATTCGAACGGAGTCGCCGAAGAAGTCATTGCGTTGATGCTGGCAGATGCACGCCATTTGATTAAAGCCGATGCGTCCTGTCGCGCCGGCGAGTGGGAAAAGAAGGCGTTCATGGGACGCGAGATCGCGGGTAAAACGGTGGGTATCGTTGGTTTAGGCAATATCGGCCGTTTGGTGGTAACGCGGCTTTCCGGGTTCGGATGCAAATTTCTCGGTTATGATCCCTTGATTTCGGCAGAGCGTGCGGCTCAAATGGATGTGGAACTAGTGGATCTGGAAACACTCTTTTCGAAGTCGGATTATGTATCGCTCCATATTCCTGAGACGCCTGAAACCAAAAAAATGATCAGCACCAAACTCTTTGGCTTGATGAAAAAAGGAGCAACGATTATCAACTGCGCCCGTGCCGGCGTGATTGATGAAGAGGCCTTGCGCAAGATCAAGGCGGACAAGGGATTGCGCTTTCTGAATGATGTCTATTCCAAGGATGAGGCGGGCCTAAAACCGGTAGTCGACATTGCGGACATTATGGTTCCCCATCTCGGGGCCAGCACCAAAGAAGCCAACATGATGGCGGCCAAGCGTGCGGCAGAACAGTTAATTGAATTGGATGAAAAGGGGGTAACCTCATATATTGTCAATCGTGACATCCCTGAGGGGCTGGATCAGGCCTACTGCGATCTTGCCAACACCATTGCCCGGGTTGCCGGCCTGGTTTTGGGCGTGGAGACGAATCTCAAACAAATCGAAACCAGCTGCTACGGGGCCCTGAAGCCGTTCAAGGGGTGGCTGATTGTTCCGGTGGTAGCGGCCATCTGGAAGGAAATGGACTGCTCCATGGATTCCAAAGCGGCTGAGAAGTTCCTCGAAGGACGTGGGGTTACCTATCAGAGCCGGGATATCGATGAGCGGAAGGGATTTGCCAACTCCATGACGGTGGATCTGATGGGCTCGCTGGATATCTCCACCCTGCGGCAGGTGAGTGTGCGGGGAACGGTGGCCGAGGGAACAGTGATGATTTCCCGCATCAACCAATTCGAAAAACTTTACTTTGAGCCCAAGGGGCATGTGGTTTGTTTCCAGTATAAGGATCGACCCGGCGTGGTGGGCCACATTGGAGCCGCACTGGCAGAGGCTCATTTGAACATTGAGGATGTGCGGCATTCACACCATGTCCAGACGGATCAATCCATGGCGATTTTCAGACTGAATGCACCCGCTAACAGGGAATTTGTCCGATCGCTGGCCGCCGAAATAGGGGCAGTGATGGCGTTCGGCGCGACATTGTAAAGCCAAAGCGATTGAATCAATCGGCGAATTCCGTTTCAGGCATCAGCATGGCGTTGCTGAATTCTGACTGGAATTCGGGGTCGAGTGATAAATCCACATGACGAACCTTGTCGATTAATGAGGCCGCCGCCCGCTTTTCGTGAGAGGACAGGAGTGCGCGCTTAGCGCCGAATAAGGCCGTATTGCCCACGAATCGGATATTGCTGCAAGGGATGGGGGGAAGCATTCCGATCCGTTTGGCATGATTCCGTCGAATAAAGTTTCCAAATCCGCCCGCGAGGAGAATGGCCTCCAGTTGTTCTGGCTGAAGGCCGGCATTTTTCAGGAGGATGTTGATGCCAGCGCGAATGGCCGCATTGGCGAGTTGGAGCTCCCGAATATCGCGTTGATATAAAAGAATGGGGGCACCAGTCGCCGAATTTTCGGCCGATACCAGAAGAAAATGGGTTTGGCCATTATCTTCCACCAGTCGTGCGCGGAGTGCAGCCGGGAGGGTGGACGGGGCCTCTGATTCGGGAAGGATCCTGCCAGTGTAATCGAGAATACCCACACGTAGCATTTCTGCGGCCACATCAATCAACCCGCTCCCGCAAATCCCGGCAGGGCGGGCATTGCCAATTACATTCACACTGACATCATCAGCGATGATCACCTTTTCAATAGCCCCATGGGTCGCGCGCATGCCATTGACAATACGGGCCCCTTCAAAAGCTGGGCCTGCGGCAACCGAGGTGGCCACCATCTGTCCGTTATGAGCTAGCACAATTTCGCCATTTGTGCCGATATCTACCAGTAGCGTGGGCGTTTGCGCCTGATCCAGCCGGGTGGCCAGAATGCCTGCAGTGGTGTCGCCTCCAACAAATCCACCAATTTGTGGGAAAATATAGAATTTGGCGCGGGGATAGATATAGAGGGCGAGTTGAGCGGCTTCCCCTTCCAGGGCTTCTCTGAATGCCGGCATAAAAGGGATTTCGCCCAGTGCGGACGGGTTAATCCCACAGAGAATTTCCTGCATGGTGGTATTGCCGGCGAAGGCCACTTCGTAAATACTGTTAGGGGAAACGTGCGTTTTCCGCGTTAGATCAGCGATGATTTTGTTCACACCCTCCAGGACGGAGGCGTGGAGTTGTGCTAGGCCAGTGGGCTCGGTACGGCATTTTAAGATTCGTGAAATGACGTCATCGCCGAATGAAGTTTGAGGATTTACGCGGGCTTCGACGGCTACGTCTTTTCCCGTGGTCAGATTTATCAGAGTCCCAACAAGCGTGGTGCTGCCAATGTCAAAGGCCAGCCCGAAGCAATCGGCCGTGGTATCACCCGGTTCAACGCTGATTAATTCGTCATCAACTTGGACGGTGGTGATTTTGAAGTTAGAGGAGCGTAAGGTGTCAGGTAGTGACTGCAGGGCGCTGAGGGAGACCGGGCCGTTTCCTATGACTTTTCGTAATTTTTCTAGATCGGATTCTTCATTCTCCTGACTAGTGGCCTGAAGCTCGACATATTTTTTGATGACGCGCGGGGTGATATCCATGTGCCCCCCGATATCGGTGGTTAGGATTTGTTGATATGACTGGAAAAGAGAGGTTTCAGGAATTTCGATAGTGAGCGGTCCTGCAACCTTGGCACGGCAGGCCAAACGGAAGCCCTCGCCCACGCGAACTTCTCCGAGGGCTAACGTTTCTTCGGGAGTAGGGGGGCACTGCCCTTGACGGACACGAATGACGCACTTTCCGCACTTTCCCCCGCCACCGCAAGGCGTGTTAATGATAAACCCTGCACGGGCGGCGGCTTCAAGAAGTACGGTCCCAGGTAATACATGAACCGCTCGGCCTGAAGGTTCGAAAATCACTTTTACTTCTTTTGAAATCATGCGTGTTTCCTTATAAAATCTGATTCAACCTACCTGATTCTGCGGCGGATGGCAAACCGTGCGTGCTGCTCCTACATGTTGCCATGGGCGCCCTCTCGTGAGTAGCGCCTTACTAACCTTGAGCTTGTCAGGTTCGGAGGTGCCTCTTATCATGGGCCACATGAAAGCAAAGCCCGCGTTAAAGATAGCGATTTTAGGTTCTGGAAAAGGGAGTAATGCCCAGGCCCTGTTTGATGCCATTGCGGTGGGGCGTTTAAATGCCCGCATTGTTTGTGTCCTTTCTGATGTTGAGGATGCTTTTATTTTGGAGCGGGCACGCAAACAGGGAATCGTTGCGGAATTTGTTAGTGCGGCCCCCTTCAAAACGAAATTGGATGGAGCAGGTGAGGCGAGGTACTTGGAGGCCTTGCGCCGTTACGGTGCAGAAGTCGTGGTATTGGCCGGGTTCATGAGAATTATCAAAGGGGGGCTCCTCTCGGCCTTTCCTAGTAGAATCATCAACCTGCATCCCGCCCTGTTGCCGGCTTTCCCGGGGATGGAATCGTGGGCGCAAGCGCTGGCGTATGGTGCGAAAGTGGCTGGATGTACGGTCCATTTTGTCGATGCCGGTACGGATACGGGGCCGATTATTTTACAAAAAGTGGTCTCGATTTTGGATGGAGATACGGCAGAATCCTTACATGCAAGGATTCAGGAGCAGGAGCATGTGGCCTTGCCTGAAGCGCTCCAGTTATTGGCTGAGGGGCACCTTCAGGTTGAGGGACGGCGTGTTCGTCTGGCTAAAGCCGATTTTAAATCCTAATCATTAGCATCCCACAGAAGTCTTAATCGTAATCTTAATCATAATCGTAATCAACTGCCCCGGAGAGGATTACGATTAGTTCCTTACGACTTGAATCAATCGAATTATGGTCATGATTTGGACAAGAAAAGAGTTTGAACAGAAGCTCGCGAAGACCGCAAAGGAGGGAATGTTTACGCCTTCCGCCTATGTCCGGAAATACCGGACTCCGGCGGAC
>JBBQNS010000036.1:0-30873 GCA_038330175.1 Kiritimatiellia bacterium | reverse complement strand
TTAAAAACCTATATATATCAGACTACATAAGCATTGTAAAGTATTATTTATAACAAATTACTGGCTACAAATAAGAGAAAAAAAAGACGCAGCCAGTTGATTATAAAATAGTTACGACGATTTTCCCAAACAATGTCCGTCAAGTGTTCGCAAAACGCCCGCACCTCGTCGAGATGGCCCGCGCACAACATTCCATCACAGGCAAAGAAACTGTCCCAGAACGTGGCTGAGCCAAACTTCCGCGTCCACATCGTGCCCAATGGCAGGCCGCTGCTCCAAGACAGGCCGGCTCGCAACACATACTGGTTGATCGCATTGAGAAATTCCTTCTCGGGCGATCCAACCCCGAAATCGGCCATTCCGGCGAACCACGACTGCCAGGATTGCCGCACCGCCTCAAGCCCGGCTGCCGCCGCATTCTTCCGCCAGGCCGTCCAGCGCTCACGCACAGACCCGACGGTATCTGACCCCTCACGGTCAGATCCGGTGAACAACAGGAAATCGGCGGCCATGCGCTCACCCTTGCCACGCCACTCCATTACCAGCGCTTCATCCTCCAACCGACCCTGCGCGGGCTGGTCACAGAACCAGGCATAGGACAGATTTATCGGTTGTTTGAGCCGGGCCGTACTGGTCGCATCGGTTCCCTCCCAGCGAGACGCGATAAGGCCGTCTTCATTGGCGATGACACTCATGCCACCCCGGAAGAGAGGACGCCCATCGCGCAACGTGAAGCGACATCGCAACGTGAGGCCCACCTGATGCGGCCGACCGTCGAGGCTCTCGGCCACAAAACCGAAGGCGGCTTCGGTGGAGCCAAGACGCATACCCACCGTCCATTTCACGCGCACCGATCTAACCGAAAACGCAGTCTCGAGGATGCCGTCGCGCGGACGGAAGTGACGCTCCCAATCGCGGGCTTCCGCCAACAGGGCCTCCGCATCAAAAACTCGCTCATCAATGCGCAGTTCATAATCCAGCCAGCCGCAAGGAAGATTGGCAAAGTTTCGTGACTGACTGGGCTCATCGGGAATCTGGTTGTAATGCTGACTCAGCGCCTGCGCCCGGAAGAGGTGCAGGTTTTTCTCCATATAGAAATCGCCGGCCTCGAAAACGGTACAGTCCCGATACTGACCCAGCTGGGAGTTCAGTCCCTGCATGCCCGTTGCGTCCAGAGCAAGGGCGACCTGACCTGTTCCCAAAAGAGCCGGATGAATGTCACGTGGCATACGCGGATCCCGCTCAACCACACAATCCCTATCCAACCCCGCCACCGCCGATTGTCGAAATATCATAATCTAATCATCCTGTTTTACTTAGCTAGACCGTGCTCGAAAAGGTCTACGGCGCCATAATTTCCGTATGTCCTAATCTTTGTCGCGAGCTGTTCTCTCAGATTCAAACCCTTTTCGAACAGGCTCTAGCTATAGACTCGCGAAATTTCTTCCCGTGCGATTTCAACCCACTTAGCATAGCGCCACAGTTGGTTATGCACGGTATGCACATCCTTGAGAACGAGTTGCACGTTACACCCCTTTGATCCCTCAATGGTGGTGCGTAGATCCTTTCTGACCACATCTACATTCCATGTGGGAGCGCTGAAGAGCGCCGGATTGGGCTTGCAGCACATCACATAGTCGCGTTTCAACTGCTCCGCCACAAAACGGACATTAGACCAGGGCGAAACTGATACGGCCCGCAGATTCTTCATGCGACGAATCATATCGAGCCGCTTGTCAACAGGTTCGCAGCAGCCGTAATAGACCAGCCCGAAACGCGCGGCCAAGGGCTCCTGATAGGGCAGCACGAATTCTTCAAACATTTCCGGCGACACTCCGACGGTTTCCTGGGATTCCATCAGTCCCCACATATCACGCAACCGCACTGGCTGGCCGGGTTTATAATCCTTCTGAGGCAGATCGTCAGTATAACCGCAGCCACCGGATCCGAAATATTCGTCGCGGTTGTTGGGATTCAAGAGGCCCTCTTCCTCATGCCAGGTGAGCGCGTTCATATGATCATCGCGCAGGAACGCCATCAGGGCATGCAGGCCTTCAGGCTGGTCATACATGGCCATCATGAGATTCTCGAGGCCGATCAAATCAATTGCAACAATGGTCAGCCCGTGGGACCACCACAACCAGGGTCGCAATTGAACCGTCAGGAACTCGCCTAGCACCTCGCTGGCAGCAGCCTTCTGCCGCTCCCACTCGGCCTTATCATACGAGAACTCCCGAAAATGAAGTTTTTCCAAGTCTTCGGGCAAACTCTTTAGTGGCGGATCCCAGGAATAACTGCCCATAGGCCCGTCCGCATCACTGCGGTGCTTGACCGACTCAACGCCATACCCGTTGGATGCAGTCCCCGGTGCCAGATTAAAGGTCGGCTCCACCACACTGTCCTCATGCGTCACATCCCACCCGAACAGTTTGTTCTTCAACGTCGATTCAAGAATCCTAGCCCAATCGCCTTCACAAGCGGGGGCATAGTAGTCGCCCAACTCGGAATGGGGAACGCCCTGGTGTTCTGTGATAATCAGGGGCTTTCCCCCGCGCAAGCCGTTCAAGTTGAGCCACGCCAGTCGGCGTTGTTTCATCACATCACTGTGGGCGATTTCGGCAACCCGCCCCGCCAGACTGCGGATGATCTCGCGATCTCGTGTAGACAGTTTCAAGTCCATCGTACTCTCCTTTGTGACATTATCGGCTCAAATGTTCCCTAGTATTTCACAGCCAAACGGCATGCCCCTATACCCGACAGCGTCACCGTCAGCAACCCGGTCTTCGCGTCGTACTCGAATGACGGTTCGCGACCATCAACACTGATGCTTCCGGGCCGTTTGGCGCACCATGCCACAAACGTCCCGCCATCACGAATTCCGGCTTCACACGCCCCCGCCTGATCAATCCTGCCACTCACCGCACCGGCGCTGTTCAGCTTGTCCGCCAGACCAATCAAGGCCACCCCGTTCATCACCGGCACGATGGTAAAAAGTTCCCAGCCGCCCTCGCTCAACCGCATCGGAAATGACTCATTGCGGCGCATCCGGCGAACCGTGCCCGAGGTATGCGCATAAAGGGCAAACTCCTCTCCGGCCAGCGATGGCGCGTCGGCAGGCGACAGACTCCCCTCTATCTCGCGACGTTGCGCCGGATCCTCGTGGTACTGGCAGTTGAAGGCGCCGATCACAGCCGAGCCGTCGTTATAGTTGACCACCTTGAGCAGCACATCCTCGCGGGTGGGATCACGAAACAGGCAGTCCCGCGTCGGTCGTCCCGGCTCACGGCAGCGCAACACGGTTCCATCGCTGAGCACAAGTTTGTGCAGTAAGGGGAAGTCATGGGTATCCGGCTTGTCGCTTACATAAACAGGGCCGCCACTCACAGCGCGACCGGCGGCATGAAACATACCCCAGTCGTGTCCCGACTGAAACATATCCCAGTCCGGCTGAATGAATTCACCAAACCAGTATCCGACCTGCGCATTGGTATAGAGATGCGCGCCATGGGTGGCGGGAATGTTCGGCCAGAAATCCGTCGAGGTTCGCAGCAGGTTTGACTCGCGGCACATCAGGTGCGTCTCGTTCGAATTCGACATGCAATTGATCAGACGCCCGCCGAAGTGCTTATTGACTGAGGTCTCCAGCGCGGTCCGGTAGGCGGCATAGAGCCGCACGCGACCGCCCTGCCCCGTGGCCAGTCCTTCCACCGTCGCCTGATTGTCAACCTTCACGCCATCAATCCCGCAGGCCGCCAGAGTCCTATGGAACGAATCATAAAATGCGGCAATATTTTCAGCCGGCACATGGCCTGCCACCGGACCATACCAGCTATTCATATCCGGAGTTTGTCGCAAAAGCCCGATCCCATAGGAGCGGGGCGTATCGTGAATGCCATAGCCCGGCATCCGGGTGGCATCAGCCCCACTCCAGTAGCCGCTAATGGCATGCCAGGCCAACACGATACGGGCCTTGAACTCCTCCTTCGCCATGCGCACAGTCGGCGCCAATGAATGTCCAAACCGCTCATTGGCATTAAAAGAAACCAAACGCTTGCCGCCCACTTCCGATTCCAACGCATCCAGCCAGCCATCGTCGAGAATCAGCAATCGCGGCTCAACGCCCCCCTTGGCGAAGGACTTCAGCCCCTGTTGCACCTTGTCATGCGACACTTCCTGATAGAAGGCATCCCAGGTACACCAACCAAATAACTCGGTGAAATCGGGCAGCGTTTTGTCGCACCGAAGGCGGCCGGTACTCAGGCGATTTACGACTGCACGTGCTCCTTCTTGGATCAGCGTCATCGGGTCAGGCCCGATCGCTACATAGGCCGCAATTCCACCTGATGAGACCGTAAAGGCGTCGCCCGTTTCACCGATCAGTTTCAAACCCTCGGCATCCCCGACAAGGGAATACCGCATTAGCTTATTAAACAAGGGAACAATCAGCACACACTGTCCGTCCGCACATTCCGCCATCAAATATTGGGTTTCAGGGTGAACTTCGGCATAGGTGGTGCCCGACGCCGGCCGCATCCAATAAGGGTCATAGCGATAGCAGTGGGTGAACCGGGAAAGCCCCTCGATGCGCCCCAATCGCCATTCCTGACGTTGAATCGCTGGTTTTGTTTGGGCAAGCAGGAAGCCGCCCGTGCTACCTTCAACGGATTCAAATTCAAATTCGGCGCCAAGTTTCCCAAGGACTTTTCGGCCACCCCACTCCAAACATCCTTCTGTGAAAATCATACCCATGAAATCTCCTCGTATTCGTTAGGGGAAGACTGCCAAGTCAGGTTTGATGGCGCGAGTTTATCAGTCTGTTATCGGAGTGGCGCGAGTGAAGCCACTCTCTTCGTAGGGCGTCCGCTTGCGGATCGCCGTCTTGTCGCTCACGGCCAGCCGCAAGCGGCGGACCTACTGTGCTTCGCTCTTTAGCACCAACTCACCCCAGCGGGCGGGGTTTAATTCGGCCTCGGTGGGGACATCGGTGACGCAAACGGCGAAGGGATCGAAGAGATAGCAGCGCCCTGCCGTGATCATGCCGCCATCGTTGGATTGCAGAATGCCGATATCGCCGAGCCACCGGAGCCCAAGCTTCCACTCAAACCCCAGCCGGACCAGCGGGATGGCGGCCTCGCAGAGATACCCGCCGGGAGCGGGCTTGAACACAACCTTGACTTCCTGACATTCCTGAACTGAGTCAAACGTGACGCTACGTACCGGCGACCGGAATGCGACGCGGCCTTCAGGATCCGCGTTGGGGTCAATCTGGCGGTAGAGCACGGCGTAGGCCGTCCCGGTACCCGGCACGAGGAGTAGACGCAAATCTCCGGCGCCGACGGCGTTATGCGGTTCGCGCCAGGGCCCCAGGCGCAGGTCGATGGCATCGCCTTCCTTGAAATAGTTCAGGGGATCGGAGGCCCGATTGAGCAGCGGCGAGGCATCGCACACCTTGGCCGCAAGGTAGAGGGTGTGCCGGTCGTGAGCCAGCGCCACTTCGGCGACGGGCCCGGCAACGTTACTGATGGTGTGGAACGTAACACCTCTCCAGTCAGCAAGCGCACCATCGGCAACAATAGGGCGTTCGGGAACAACGAGCTCCGCGCCGAAACTGGCTGCCGCCCCTAACATGACAAGCAACCCCGCAGCCTGAGCGGATGCAGAAAAGAGTTTGAACAGAAGCACGCGAAGATCGCGAAGCGTGGGGTCGTTACGCCTACGGCGAAACTGCGAGGAGGTTGAATTTAAAATCACATTCAACCTATGCGGCGTACTCGCCGCGTGCGCCTTCGCGTGCTTTGCGAGCTTCTGTTCACTTATTCTTTCTTGCCTCATTTCTGACGCCCCTCATCATTTACCTGCGGGGATCACGACTTGGCCGGCGGTGAAGCGGCTAAGACGTTCCAGACCGATAACCTTCAAAACATTGGCACAGGTCGCACCAAACATGTAGCGAAAGGCGCCGTCATCCTGACGACCAAACCAGGCCGTCAACATTTCCTGCTGCATCGAGCTATTCTTCCAGCTCTTTCCCCGCACCGCGTGTGGCCCATACCCCTCGGGATTCGCCCGGGCATCCTTGAACAAAGTCGCGGCGATGATACCGTCTTCCGTGACAAACGTCACCTGGCCAAAGTAGCCGTGCTGCGCATAGACTGAACCGACCTCATCATTGATCTTGGCGACGCCGGCGTTGCACCAGCCATAATTAAGATCCTCATTCTTAACTGGCCCCGGATAGGCCAGCGAGCCATGCACACCACCACCCTTGTACGGTATCGTCGCCGTGATCCGACCGGTGAGATCCATGAACATTGCCTTGCCTTCAAAAAGAGTGGGCCAGTTGCCCATGCCAGCCACCAGATGATCACCGACTCTCAACATGAACTGATCCGGTCGGGTCGGGTTATTGGGATCCATGACCACATGGGCTTGGACTTTCTCCAACCCCGTGAACTCAAGCTTGCGACAGGAGGCAACTTCATACACCGGAGCCCCGCTCGAGAGGAATCGCGCGGGCTTGATCGCCCAGTCGGCCACATAGAAGTCCAACCCATGAGGAGCCGGAAATACAATAGACGCGCCACCCCCACCCCGCTTGGTCGCCGTCTGGAACGACAACACTTCATTGTCCTGGATCAATTCGTCTTCATTCAGGTCGGACCAAACATAGATTGTGGTGTTATCAGGGTCACCGGGTCGGCTCCAGGGATTCATCGGTTTGTCCACGGGCTTCTTGGTCCAGATGGCCGCTACAGGACGGTAGTCGCCATGCTTCTGGACATAGATGATCGGATACGTGGTAGCGGTCTGCACCATGTATTCATGAGAACGGCCTGAAATCTTGCTCCTGAAGAAATTGGCGCGCCAGAAGGCGCACCAGGGATTGCCATCCTCGAACGCAAAGGGGGATCCCGGCTTGCGCCCCGACCATACAAAGCGTTCCATGCGATAATCCTGAACTTGCTTGGGATCCACGCGGAATATTGCGTCCTGCACACTGACCAGGGTCGTGTCCTGGTCATGCACCGTGCAACCCCAGGCGTTGTAAAAGGTGCTACCAACGAAATCCTTGACCATCTTTCCATGAAGATCCCAAACCGCCTGACGGCGCGGATGGGGATTCCCCCCCTCAGAGGTCCATACATAGCCGCGCTCATCAACCGCGATCGCGTTGACATTCAGCACTCCGTCAGCCTTGTAATGCCAGCCGTCCCGGCCACCGCCCTTGACACCAACAGTACGCAGCAGTTTTCGGTCCGGCGTGTAAATCTTGATCTGCCAGTCCGCACCACGATCCATTACAACCAGATTGCCTGCGGCATCAAACGTCAGGGCGGCAGGACGTTCCAACCCAGGCAAGGTAACCGGCGTAATGACCCCATCCTGTCCGATCTGCACCAGTTGCGCGTCATTGGTCGAGGTGCCCCACAATTCTCCCGCAGGGGAGTAGGCCAGACGCATGAGTGACGGAAGGGTAACGGAGAGGTTCGTCCGCCCCGTCTCTGAATTGAAGAAAAGCAATTGGGGACCCGGAGTGCCTTCTATCGAGCGGAGGCAGGCCGTGCCCGACAGGCCGCGCACCGCCAGGGAGAAGATGTCACCTGGCAGTTGGGTTTGCGGGACGGTACCGGCCGTTCGCTTGAATCCGGCAATGCTGCCATCAACTACTTTATATTTCTTTACCATTTTGCCTGTTGCCACATAGAGGTGGGCGCCATCAATGGTCACCGCCCAGCTCGTCCCCCAGCCCTCATAAAGGCCCCACACCTTGCGGTCGTTCTTCCCGATGGCAATAATGTAATCGGTTCCTTCCGAGCCATTGTAACCTACGACGGTTCGCCAAGGTGACTCCACGCCGGCGGGAACGCAGGCCATAGTGATGGGATCGCCGTGGTTGCTGCCCCAGTGGCTGTTCGGGTAGCCATTCCAGGGCGGATCGCCGGGATTATAGAAACTGTATTCGTAGAAGGCGTCGAGCTCAGGGAGGGATACGCCACGGGCGGTATAGGTGCCGGCAGGAACAGACTGGCCGTCGTCGTCCTTGCCGTCCCACGACACGGTGATCACGCCGTTGGTACCCTGATATTTGGTGACGGCGGCAAAGGAGAGCAGGTTGCGGACACGGACACCGGTGGCGTCGTCGATCACGACTGAGAACTGGTCATGACCGGCCGGAAGCGTGAATTCGATGGCACCTGGTGTGAAGGGTTGCGACGCCACCGCGGCATAAAGTGGCGAGGCGATGGCGGCCAGGGAGAGAGAGGCGCAAAGGACAATGGTTCTTCTAAATAATCTGATTGATTGCATAGTGCTCCTTATTCTTGGACGTAAAGTGGACATGCTGCCATGTTGGCGCGAAAGACACGAATTTATCAGTTACGTATCGGAAATCACCGCTGACCGTATGTGAGGCAAGCCTCATAGTAAGCGGCCACATTTTCCGTGGAGGCGCCGGGAATCATGAATGCGGCGAAGCCCTGGAAAAAGAAGCGGGGCAGATCATCGCGGGCAATATCGGCCAGACGCTTAACTTCGGCCCGAATATCCGCAGGCGAGCCCGTGACGAACAGTGATGGCGGCGGACCCATGAAATAGATCTTGTCCTTGCCAGCCACCCCCGCCAACCATTCCAAATCCACGCAGGGGGAGTCGAGGAAGAAGCCATCCACATCCAGAGCAGCGATATCCTCCGCAGCTTCGGTGAAATTTCCGTCGGTCATAAAGAGGTGCACGCGCCCGCTTTCCTTGATCGGACGGAACAGTTCCCGGTAGCGGGGATAGATGTGGCGTCGCATCCAGTCCGGACTGAGCAGCAATCCCGTGGTCATTGCAATGTCATCGTGCGTTAGCATCACCTCAATCGGTGTTCGCAGCCAGGCTCCGACGTTCTTTTGGCTGCACTCCAGCCAGCGATCCAGCATGGCGTCGACCCGATCCTCATCGGTCAGGCAGGAGGCCATGAATTCCTCCCAGTCAAGATCCTCGGCCGCATAGTGGAACAGCGTGGTGAAAGTGCGGAATCCTGTCGGTTGGCTCTCCCCGTAGCGCTTTACGTGCTCGTTCCAAGCTCATAATCGATTTATCCTTTCGCCCACAGGGTGTCGCCTGGGTTCTGTTCCGGACGGCGGACTGATTTTCCGCGCAGGTCACGCACCGTGGTGGTCATGTGACGCGGCTCGAACACGGGACGGAAATCGAGCGGGCCACGTTTCCGGTGTTCCGCGATCATCTGCTGGAGCCAGGTTTCATGCGCCACATCGGAGGTCAGCAGATCCCGCATGGGCATATCCATCGTGGCATTGGCAGGCACAACTTGCGGCGGGGTTTTCTTCAACTGGGCGGCCCATTCGGCGTAACGGCGGCCCCATGGCTTGAGCCGCTTGCCATCGGCGGCATACAACCCGCTCAAATTCGTAATGTCGCCGGAATTGGGCATATCGCGCCACTGCCACTGCATCCAACCCGAGAAACAGCGCGATGTGGCTTCCATGAAGCGGTCATTATAGCGAGCCTGGTCTTCCTCACTGCGGAACGGCAGCGGACACAGAAACCCGCTCTTGCCGCCACCATACCAGCCAAATTCCTCCATGATGACCGGCTTGCCCATACTACTGTAAATACGCCCCATGACTTCCATGGCCGCCATCCAATGCGCCATGGACTCCTCGTTATCCAGCGGGTCGCCATTACCGCCCGGCAAACATTGCGGACCGGGATAGTTGTGTTGGCAAAGATAATCCACGCTATCGAGGTGGAAGTAGGGATTGTAGCCCATCGTCATCTGGCCAGCGGGAAGATTGGGGAAGATCCAGCTATTGGCACCTACCGTCGTCATCTGCCTGGCGCCGCCGCCACGCAGGGCGCGAACCTCCTGATGAACGCGACGTGAGCCCACTTCCTCCAGGAACATGCGCCAGTCGTAGCGCCACATCGAGCCCGCCCACGGATCATGCGGCAGATCCTTGAGCCGGCCAGGATTGACGCGATCCAATCCCAAGCAGGCGCCGATATTACGCGGGGGCACAGGGACGTCCTCGAAACAACGGAAGTCCAGCCCGCACAGTCCGGCCCACGACTTCTTGATGGCATCGAGATCGTCGTTGTACCAATAGCGCAGGTATTCCGGCCATTGCCTGCCGAGCCAGGCGGTATACCAGGGAAGCTGTCCTTCGCCCACGATGGTCCACGATAAAACCTGTTCTTCCTGTCCCCAGCGCTGGGCCATAATATTAAGCATTTCGAGCAGACGCTCGTTATGCGGTGGTTGAAAATTATGAAGCTTCCAGCCTGTGGGTGTTGGCGAAAGATGCATTCCCAGCGAAAGAAAAATGCCGCGCTCGCGACAGAACCCGATCAGGGCGTCGAGTTTGGCCGCGCCTCTCGCGTCCAAACAAAGCCCGGTGGGGAAGAACTCGTCGGGCTCCAGCCAGATCCGAATGACATTCAAGCCCAGCTCAGCGAGCCGATCCATGGCGTGCCGGGCGGTATCGAGCCCGTCGGCCGTCATATCATCGTCCTGTCCGAAAAGATGGAAGCAGCCGACTTCCTTCTCCCCGACCCGGTACCCGCCCTGAATGGCACTGTAGTTACTGCCTACCGGGACAAACCGTTTACCCGTTGAAGCATCCTCGAAGCCGAACCCGTTTTTGACTGTGCGAATGAAACCCATGCCCCACCTCTTTTGTAGTTTTTGGCAGAGTGCCAAGTCCGTCCGGATGTCGCGAGATTATCAGCCTGTTATCGGATGAGTGAGGGTTTGACGGTCACGAATCTGTCGCCGCCGTTGAGCTCTCCCGAGAGGATTTTACCGAGGGCGTCTGAAGCCTCATCCAGGGATCGTGAGTCCTCCCCGTAGACAACCACCACATCCTGGTTGAAGCCAAACACGGTTTTAGCCCAGTATAAGAGGCCACGCCCGGGGCCCGGATAGGCCGGAGTGATCGGGTGGGGAGAAAGGTTCAGAGTATCAATTAAGCGCGTCATAAGAGGATTGTTTTTGCGATCTCCCACGATGATCACGGGCTGATCAATGACCAACGGCGCCTGGTACCAGGATAGATACATGACGTACATGGCAAGCCCCTGGCGTTCCTTCATGTGATTTGCGGCTTTGTCGATCTTGGCCTTGATTTTTCGGGCCTGACACAGTTTCACAATCGCGTCGGCCTTTGGCTTCATATCATCGGATCCATACAGCACGAGAACCGTTTTATCTTTTTGTAAACATGTCCGCAGGATATGTACGGCATCATTGACTTCCACGGGCCCGACTAAGGCAAAAGGATAGTCTTGCGTATCGGGCTTAAACGGCTTCATCCCGTCTTTTCCGGACAGCAGTTCCTTGACCTTCACCTTCCATTCACCCGCACCCTCAAGACGCCCCAGCTCCAACTTTTCGGAATACATACCCGAAGCATCCGTGGCGCGATAGATTTGCTTGAACAGTTTGCCCCGTGCATCGGTGATCTCAATGGACAAAGGAATAACACCAGCGAGCAGGGCCTTGTCCGACAAGACGCTTGCGGCAATCGTCACGCCCGGTCCATCCACCGTGACATCTTTTACTTCCACTTGCGTGATCTTGCCCGGCAGCAAGGCATAAAGCATGGCATCACCCGCAGGCATATTCAGCGTCTGCTTCCGTTCAGTGACTTCCCGTCCGTTGAAACAATCATAGATCCCTGCGGCGGCGGGCAACTCGAAGGATGTGTTCAAATGGGTTTCCTGATTGACCGTTTCATGGTTCATATTCACGGCCCACAGGTAACGCACGGCGCCGCCATCCTGAATGCTGGCCAACAGCAACGGATCGCCTCCGAGTATGACCGGCTTCACTTTGTCCTTCAGCGTCTCAGCCAGGACGGCAGCCAGGGGAACAATGTGTTTCTCTATCCGTTGACGTTCATTCAGATTCGCCTCCTGGGCATTCCACTTGCCGGTATTTCCGAAATCCGGAAACACCACATTGATCCGAACCGCACCGGCTATAGACACAGGTGAAGACTGCTCAAGAACCAGTGTCCCGCCCGCCTTGACATATTGCTCCAAGGCATGGCGAGTCTTATCAGAAACAACCTTGAGAGCAGGCGCAATGATCACCTTGTGTTTGAGGGCTTCCCCGGACGCAAAATCCTCCTCAATGACATAGTTAGCCGGACAATGTGCCACAAAACAGGCTAACCAGGCCCCGATTAGCCGCCCCACATACGGGCCTATCCGATTCTTCTTCACCTCGGAAGCGATTTCGTACAGGTATTGGTCGCGACTGTAGAATACCGCTATATCATCCCGTTTTTTCGTGATTTGCGTGAATATCCCCGACAACGGCACAATCCGACGCGAGAGTTCCAGCATCCCGGGTTGCATAAAAGACGAAGTGCGATCCCAGCCCAGTCCCTCGATCTGACGCGACAGGGAGGCATAGGTCACACTTCTACGGGTCATTCCTTCGAACATCGGCATCATGACCAGCGGCTTGTCCCAGGCGCCCGTCCGCATCATATCGGTTTCGTTGACAGGATAGAACAGGCCATACATGTTATCTATATAGGCGTGCGATGAAACCATATCCACGCCTTTGCCGTTTTCAGCCGGATAAAGGCCGTCCGCAAGATACATCCAGGCATAGAGCTGACTGTAGCCTAAAAGCTTTGCATCAATTGCATGCAGATCAGCCGTAGCTTGTTCAAAGACACGACCCAGAATCGTGGTCCGGAACCGCATAAACTTCAACCAGCTCTCCATATCGGCAGAAGGGTTGAGCGGATCGGGCGCCTTCTTTCCCGTGGTTTTGGTGTACAGATCCATCTGGCCTGGCACCGCCAGCGGCCCGAAGTAGTTTTTGGACGCATCGGGAATGGCCCCGCCCGAATAGTAAACCTGATATTCGCCTTTCTCATCCTTGATCCCGTAAGTCAACCCCGGCTCATCGGCGTAATGAACGCCGGCAAACGCGCCGAACCGCCGCCCGTATTGGGCATTGTGCTGGACAGCGCAACGCACGCCCACGGCGACTTCCTCGCCCGACCAGTCATTATTGGCTCCCCCAGGTTGATGCTGGCCGGCCATGGTATTCAACGAGGAATACCGGGCGCCGAGTTTGACGATGTGATCCATCGTGCGGATGCTCATGCCGAATCCGCCATTCTGCAACGCCAGGAAGTTCATGCCATAATCCTGGTAAAGCTTGAACCGCTCCTCGGTTGTCCCCGAACCCATCATTTGGCCCCACGGGGTATCCTTGGCGTCATCAAGCCACGCCTGATAATTCCACATGATAAACCGGGTCTGGGGCACAGCATTGACCACATGGATGGTTCCAACGTTTTGGCCCGAAACCTTCACGCTCCAGCGCCCCTGCGGCAAGGCGTAGGGAAGAAGGTTCAGATAGATTTTCCCGTTCTGCGCTGAAACCGCAGGGGATAGTTTAAACCCATCTTCATGGATAAACTCAACTGCGGTTCCTTTTTCTGTGGGCAAAATGACATCAATGCGTTCATTGTCATAGAAGTAGTTCCGCCCGGAGGCCGTAATCGTATTAGTGACCGTAGGTTCGGCCTGCAAAGAAAGAACAAACCCCAACTGCAACAATAAGAAATTTCGGTTAAGTTTACTCCAACAACTCATAGGTCTTCCTTATCTGTTTATGTACGACGATTAAACTACTGCCACTTCAGAGATTACGCCCATGACCCCGGAGCCGACGCAAGGAGCGGAGCTTTCGGGATGGGCTAGCATATTGATTTCCATCTGGAATTTAGTACTACCGTCCGCCAGATCGACCTCCCTGAAAGGAATTCGAGCCACTAGGTGATAGCCCCCCTCGACCGGTCGTGTTTCGACTTGAACGCCGGGCATCGCCTGGGTCTTAAGGTCTTTCCAAAGCAGTACCTTGGCCGGCTGACTCTTGGTCTGCGGCAGGATAAAGAATTGGGTCTGTTTGACGAGCTCACCCGTCTTCCTGAAAAAGGCCTCCAGGCCGAACCCCCCCCATGGCGTAGCCTCTACCGTTTTAATGCCGGCGTCGTTGACGATGGCATCCACCAGAACCGCCTCGCTCGTGACGCCCAGTTTGATGGAGCCTATCGCATAGAGCGGTGTTCGCAAGTGGCGCGCGGGAACCTCTTTTAGCGCCGCTTCCACACCATCGATGCCAATGCTGCCAGGAATGGCGGGAAGGTTGTAATCCGGCTCCGGCACAAACCGTAAGGCGGTGGGCATCAACCCCTTGCCCTGCGGCGTCACTTCCAGCCAGACTGTATCCACTCCCTTTTTCATGCGAAACGTGAATTCCGCCTTAAGAATCGCACCGGGCTTAAGCGAGTAACGAAACGTTGTCTTCCCTTTCAACACGGCGGCCGTCGCGGGCTCCGCATGAATCCGGACTTTGCCGGTACCCGTCGCAAAACCCCGGTTCTCAAGGGTCAGACTCATTGGCACATCGTCCTCAAACGGTAACGCAAACTTGAGCGGAATGAAGGCAAGCTTCCGGTATTCCTCGATCGCCGGATTGGCCTTGGCCTTTTCGCTGATTTCCAGAGTTGACTGAATCACCGGCACAGCCGCCGGCTTCACGACCGGGATCTCCGAGAGAGTCAGAGGGCGTTTGGCGCCGTAGCGCGGCCCCGCTTCCGTTTTGAAAGGCTTAAAGCCAACGGCCATGGCCGGAGAATCAGGACGAAGCGTAAAGTTGCCGCCCAGGGGATCCTGGAAAAGCGGATCGGCCATGGTGGAGTGCAGATCATGGCCCATCCGATTCCATTCCCGCAACCCATATCCGGAAAACTTCAAAGGTCCACCGTCAGCCTGCCAATACAGGTTGTGGTCGGCGGCAAAGGAATCGCCCGTGAACGCCCCGGCATATATCGGAGCGTTGACCGAATAGACGATATTATGCTTGATCGTCATCCCGCGGGCACATTCCTCACGCCCCCGGATGATGAGCCCATCCTCACCAGTGGCAAAGATGTTGTTGCGAAGCATATTATCGCGCGCCCAGTTCTGATGGAACCCGCCACACTGACACCGATAGGCAATGTTGTTCTCGAAAAGCATATAGGACGCACCCTGGTCAGGATAAAGCCCCCAGCCGCCATAGGAATAGCACCGGATGTCGTGAATGACATTGCCACGGACAACTGTACCTGGCTGAGGACCGAGCAGGTAGATCGCCCCCATATCGCTCAGAATGCCTTTGCCGAGATTGTAGAGGTGGTTGTGTTCGATGAGATTGGCGACGGCGCAGGAGCGTTTATAACCCCAGAGCCAGCCCACGGAGATGGCGGTATAGAAGAAATCGTGAATCTCGTTATGATGAACATGATTGCGCCCGCTGTCGGTAATGAGCACCCCTACGGCACTCGGATAGAGCTTGCCTCCGTCATGGATATGGCAGTCGGCGATTTCCGTGACGGCATTTTTGGCAGGCCCCGTGCCAGGCTTGTCATAAGGGTAGTCCTTGATCCTGACCAGTCCGATCTCCTCAAGAGTTGCCTTGGTGAAGGGCTGACTGCACGACGCGATGCCATCCACCGTGCTATCGTGCCCTTCATAAGGGCACTCATGAAACACCTTCACGCCACCGGCGCCAAGATCGTTCAACGTGCAGGCGAGAATGCGGTTGGCATGACTCCCCTGCTGGATTTCGACGGCGTACTGTCCGACACGGCTGACGGTGCAGCCGAAAAGCACACAATGCTCGCTGCCCCGCAGCTGGATTGCGCCCGGCGTGGTATGTGACGCCTGAACACTCCCCGTATAGTGGTCGTTAAAATTGTATTCGGAATAGGCAAACGCCAGGTTTTCAAACCGGAGATAACTCACCTTCGGCTGGCCGACTTCCCCGCCACCCATGAACCTAACGAGGAAATTCAGGCGCGGCACAGTCACCGTCACATTCCCCGGTTCCTCGCCCGGCTTTGGAAGGTAGTAGACTTTCGCCGCCTTGCGGTCGAGATACCACTCGCCCGGCTCGGTCAGCGCCTCGGCGACGTTTTCCATAAAATAGCGCGCACAGCCATCGGCGCCTTCCGCCAGATTGCCGATACTGTTGGAAGTGAAGGTGACCAGATTTTTCTGTTCGTCAACCCCGGCGATCCGCATGTGGCCGTCGAACCAGAACTGGAGCGTGACAAGTTCTACGTCCTCCATGTTCTTCCATTTTTTGATTTCGCCCGGTTTATAGAAGGCGCGGCGCACGGGAGCGTGCCACGGCCCCATCTCTCGCCC
The DNA here is from genome assembly GCA_038330175.1 of Kiritimatiellia bacterium. Taxonomy (GTDB): domain Bacteria; phylum Verrucomicrobiota; class Kiritimatiellia; order CAIKKV01; family CAITUY01; genus JAABPW01. The sequence continues at coordinate 14,646 of JBBQNS010000036.1, read as the reverse complement.
ATCCGGAAGATCGGCAAAATAGTAAAAGCTTTTTTTAGGAAAACGGCTGCGCGGTCGGCGGATGCCATTGACAAACAGTTCCTTGAAATACCAGCCTCCACGTTTCACGCCTGGCACCTTGGCGACCCAGCAGTCCTTGCCGTTGAACGTTTCCTTTTTCCAGTTTTCGAGAGTCATCCCGCCGGAGATCAGCGGTTGTTCACCTTCGTAAGCGCAATAGGTTACGGGAGCATCGGCAGTTCCAGAATCCTCGGGCAGGAATACCAGCGGCTCACTCAGTACATAATCGCCCCCGCGCAAAATGACGCGGAAAGCGCCCTTCTGGCCTTTGCGCTTCAGGCTTCTGATCCGGTCACGCGCTCCGGCAGGAGAGGCCAACGGCCCATCCTTGAGATTGTCGTCAGGCTGGACCTTGTGTCCGATCCAACCGTCATTGCCGCAGGGCGAAACATACAGATTTGTTTCTTTCATCGAAGGGCTCCTATCGTTAAGACCTAACCCGGCATAGCCGGAACCAAGAGGAAGATTTTGAACAGAAGCACGCAAAGTCGGCTACGGCGAGTACGCCGCAACCGCATTATTTTTGGAATTCAAACACCTGGCATTTTCGCCGAAGGCGTAAACATTCCCTCCTTTGCGGTCTTCGCGAGCTTCTGTTCAAACTCTTTTCTTGTCCAAATCATGACCGTAATTCGATTGATTCAAGTCGTAAGAAACTAAGATGATCGATCACCCCGCTAGCCTGCAACCCTTTCAGCGTCGTATCAGGGAGAAATGTCTAAACCGCACTCCTCTGCGTAGGGCGACCGCTTGCGGATCGCCGTCTTTTGCCGCACGGCACGCCGCAAGCGGCGGCCCTACGGTGCTTCGCTCACTTGCAGCAGTGTGTAGGTCTCGCCCGCCGTAACGGCCCATTGCAAGAGGGCACCGGATAGAGTTCGCTGATGTCCGGCGAAATCCACCAAAGTCACGCGAACCGAGGCGCCCCACGGGTTATGTAACTGAACCGGCGCTTCGCGTAATCCTTGAATAGAAACCGATTCCACCGCAGCTCCATCAAAGGACGCCGAGATCAACAGGCTACCGAACGCACGGAGATTTCGGAAAGCTGCGGGCTTGCCGGGCACCAGCGCCGGGAAAAGCCGGATGGTTCCATTCACCGCTTGCAGAAACATCTCGTTAATGGCTTGCGGCGCCCCAAGCAAGGCTTCAATCTGGAAGATCGGATCGTGCCCGTGCCGCACCAGATTATGGGACGTTAATCCGCCCTTGAGCGTGTAGTGATCCAGTAGGATCAGAAGCCGCTTCTGCGCCGCTTCTGCCATTCCCAGCCGCGCCGCAATACAGGCCTGCCAGGTATAGGACCACCCGGAAAAATCGGCCTCCCCATAGCTGAGAAATTCCACAAAGGATCGGCGACCCAATTCCACCGTGGCCGGATCCTGGCTCAAATTGATTTCCTCGCCGGGAAATATGCCAGCCAACCGGGCTGGAGTGCGGTCGCAATGCGGAAACTTGCCGGGAATATCGCCTGTGGGCAGATAGATCAATTCCTGATCAATCAGTACGCCATCCTTTACCGGGCAGGAAGGAAAATGGTCACGGATATGGGCACAACGCACGACAAAGGCATCCGTTACACCCGCGAGTTCACAACCCTTTACAAAATTACGAAACAGCAACCCGGTAAAGACAATATCGATCACCGGGTTCCGGCCAATCCCGGCGATGGAACGGCCATCCTGGGTTTTGTGCCATTGCTCAGGCGAGTGCGACAACTCGAAATTGAATTGCCCGTTCGAATCCTCATGCAATACATGAACATAGAACTCACAGGCTTCACGCAGCCACGGCAAATACTCCGTCCGCAATTTTTGCACGTCTCCATCCGCCTCAAACTGCCCCCAGATATGCTGCCCATACCAGGCAGTCATCGACAGTTCCACATCAAACACCCAACCGCCAAGGGATCGACCCAGCCAGTCGTGACAGAGCCCCACGGCCAGTCCCGGCGAATCGAACTGCTCGCAGGCCAGACGCCGGAATTCATCACGCCAATCATGAATCAGACAGCGCACCAGCGCCTCCTGACACTCCGGATGATTGGAACTGACGGCAGACCAATGACTTTCCTGCACATTAAGATTGTTGTGGTAATCGGTGTGCCAGGCCGGGAGCACATGCTGGTTCCAGATCCCCTGCAGATGCGGGGGCGAAAGGTGCGGACGAGTGGAACTGGCCAGCGCATAAAGTCCGGTGTACCAGAGCCGGTTGATCCGCTCGTCGGGATGCTGTACCGCCGACTGTTCCCAGAACTTCCGCCACCATTGCCGATGCGACCGGCACAACTCGTCCGGCTCCTGTGCCAGCGCCGCCAGGCAATCGGCCACGGCTTTGCTCCGGTAATCGGAGACTCCCTGATCGCGGCTGGCCCCCATCGCCATGACCAGCGTCACTGCTCCCGCCTCACCGCCGAAACGCAACTGGCCCATGAGTCCGGCGGGCGTCGCGTAAGCCGAAAACCCCGGCGCAGTCGTCGAGAAGGCCACGGCATAAGCATCGTCACGCGACAACCCATGCGTCATCACCGCAATGGGGCAAGCAAGAGCCCCCTGCTCCACTTCAAACCGAGGTATCGCAAGTTTTTCAGAAGGAGTGCGCGTAAAGGACCAGGAACAGGTGTAGCAAGCGGCGCTTTCCAATTTGATCATGACGGCATTTTGCGTGGCATGAACCGAGGTCGTCACCCGCACATCCTTATAATCAGCCCCCCACATGAAACCACACTCGCTCATGGGAATATCGACAAGGCACTCCCCTTCTTGAAGCGAGAGTGTCTGTTTGTGATCCACCCACTGCTGATTTTCGAGCAGGTTGAGATGCAAGGCGCCGCAGGCGATCTGGTATTCCTGCCAACTATGTGCATACGCGGGCGTGCCTACGGTCTTGAGTAAGTCGCGCTTACCTGCCAGGATACGCCTGCGCATCTCCATGTAGGAAGTGTCCCAGCGGTTCCCGTGCGGCAACGGGTGTGAGAGATCCCAAACATTGTGCTTGGAAAGGCCGATGCTTAGTTTTTCCGGCGTCCCCCACACAACCGCCCCGATATCCCCATTGCCGAGAATATGGCCATTCACCCAGTCGAGCGCAGGCGAATCGAGCGTTTGTGAAGGAATAGAAAACGATGATGTCATTCCCACTCCCTCCTTTGCGTTCTTTGCGAACTTCTGTTCAAATTATTTTCTCACTCCACAGATTCATAGACGCGGTTCGCTTCCAGAATCCCGTCGCGCGCCATCTCACCGGTCAGCACATCCGAGAACCGGCCAAGGCGCTGATGCGGCACAAGACTGAACAGAATTGCGGGGCCGACATCACTGTCCCATTGCACAGCACCATCCTTGAGCACCGTCCGGCGCTGCATGCGGTGGCGAACGGCCTTGTAGGCACGGAACATCGTCTGCATCGCCTCGGCGTTGGCGGGATGCCACTGGTCACGCGGCACCATATGCACACTCAGCATCGGTGCCCGCTTGTGCGCCAGGCACTGAAACAGTATATCTGGCGATTCTTCACCCCGCAGGATCCGGCAGTCAACCGCATTGGCGTAGCTGAACTCGCCCCACTGCAAAGCTGTCGCCGAGTTGTAGGAATAGCCCAACAAATCGCCTTCGTAAGTATTTCCGCCATGCATCCCGAGCATCGAGGAAGCCGAAAAGGTCACCTGCCCCTCGGGCGTGATGTAGAGCCCGGCATTGACGAGTGCGGCATACAATCCGGCCATCTTGTCGAACTGCGGGCGCATGTCGCCTTTCGAGTAATCCACCTGCCACCACCCAAGATTGCTGAAGCTGTCCCACAGGAACCCCGCCAGTCCGGTGCGTTCGCACACGCCCAGCAATTGATCCCGGAACCAGTCGCCGACCGGAGCATTAAGATTCAGTGGCCAGCAGTCTCCAGGATAGCCGGTGTCGGGATGATAGCCGGATTCCTTTGCCGCAAAAATGCCACAGGTGCCATGCCCGCGCTTATCGCGATTCTCACGCAACACGGAATAGGGAGTGTTATGGGTCGCCATCCACGACAGAATTCGGACGCCCTGGGCCGCACCGCGATCACAGAGCGTCTTCAAGCCCACCTCGCCCCCTAGAATGTCAGCCACATTCCAGTCAAGGGTGGCGCAATGGTTGGCATAACAGAGTTTTTCGAGGACGGAGCCCTTGCGCTTTTCCTCGGGAATCCATTCCGTCACGGCACGCCGAAAGGCCTCCATGTGTTCCCACACGGGATCGATGAAAAGATAATCAGCCCCTAGCTCAACCGCCACACCCAGGGATTTTTCGTAGCTGGTCTCGAACCGATAATTAACCCACTGGTTATCGCCCACGACAATGGCGGGCGGCGGCTCGTTCTTGATGCCAAACTGGGCGCAAGCCTTGTCGTGCTCACGGTCATGCATCCGCGTCCAGAGGTTCAAGGCATCAATGTCATCGAGCTGATCGGCGCACCACACAACCGTCTTGGGATTAGTGCGGACGTTACGGGCTGATTCAAAGCCGTGGGTATCAAGCGTTCGCAGCCAGTCTTCCCCGGGCGTGGTCTCAATGACCGTACGGATCAACGAGACGCGATCGAACCACGCGAGCAGAATGCCATCCCGCCCATACTGCATATCAAAGGCGGGCAAGAGCGACCAGCGCGCCCACATATTGCCAGGCATGCAGCCGACGAGATGTTCCAGCCCGGCGGTAGAGTATTCCGTCTCGCGTGTCAGCCGCACCCGTGCCCGTGTCAGCCAGTTACGCAGGCAGATCGTGACATCATCGAGGCTGCCGCCCAACTCCCAGGTTTGGCGGTCAATCAGCCGATGCAACGGCACAGCCGGGCTATCGCACTCATACCAATACTTGAATCCGGTGAACGCCCGCCCGTCGATAGACTCGTAAACCGGCTCCAAGTGAATCCTTAGATCCGCCTGCAAAGGCGCGGCATCCCAGCCGGCATTGCGAAAAATCAGATCGCCCGACGTATCGCGTCGTTCACGGAACAGGACATCCGGGTCGCTTTCCGCAGTCGTATGAATGATGGTCTGGTTGCCCTGAGATGTGATCCTCTCAAAACGAAATTTTCGGAAGATGTCGCCGTTATAGCTATCAAACCAGGGCAGCCAGCGGTTGGCGTCATGCCGCAGGCGCAGCCCCCCCACTTCGACCAGGCCCAAACTTGTGAGCCAACCATTTTCGACGCGGGGCGAAAAAGTCACATCGCCAAGTTTCAGCTTTTCCATCATAAACGTTCTCCCCATCACCTGCCAAAGGTTACAACGCCAAAGCGTTCATAGTCATGAAAGTTCGCGCCCGTTGCCGGACACCAAGCATAGTGTGTCGGTTCACCGGCATCATAGTCAATGCGATAGGCATTTATGCGCCAGGCGTCGCCCGGGCGGGGATTTTCGCCAGCGACCCCGATCAGCAGACTGAAAGGAATGAAGAATTCGGCCATCCACCCACTCACCGTGGCCCCGGGCCGCCGCGCTCCACCCCGCACCGTGGTTGCATGACGCGTCAGCCGGCCGTCTTCATAATGCCAGAGAAGCCAGCCACAGAAACTCCCCTTTTGATTGGGCACCAGAATGACCAGTTCGCTGTTCAGCGGGGAAATCTCATACTCCAGATATAGGGGACGTTCCGTATCCGGCCAGATAAAAAACTCCACCACATCCTCTTTGAAAAGGTCACCCATAGCGGGCAGCCGGGTGCAGGACAACTTCCGGTCGACACAATCGACCAACACATAGATACCCGTTTTCGAGTACAACATCTTGACGCGGGTTCCGTATGGGGCCGGGCCGGACACGCGCGGCATGGCCAGCCATTTCACCTTCCGCCAAGCAGCCGAAGTGGCCTGCCCGGTTACGGTAAAATCATCAACCAAAGCGGCCACCGTTGAGGTCAAATCTGCAGCCTTTTTTTCTTGAGGTGTCTTGTGTGCTTTTGTCATCGCGATTCTTTCTATAACAGTATCAGCCCGTTATTGGGCACTTAAGCTCGATCCAATGAAGCCTTTGCCAACCGGATAATCGGGTCACCCAGCCATCGTCGTCGCGCGTCCAGCTCAGCGGACTCTGCAAGGGCCGCACCCCGCCGGCACAGCGCCAGTCCACCAGAAATCCTGAAGGCGGCTGGGCGCAACCGGCCACACGGATTTCGCCACCCACGAGCAACACCCTCCCTTGCTGAATGACCACAAACAGCGGCTCCGGACTGCTGAAGGATAATGATCCCATCTGAATCGGCGCGCCTTCGCCGGACCAGGCGCGACGCAAGCCTCCCGCCTTATCCGCGACGGTAATCGAAGTCACCACCATCCGATCCGGCAACTTATCCAGTGGCACCCAGTCGCTTTTCATGGCCTTCTCATCGGTCGACATCCGTTCCGTATACCGCAACTCACCATCCACCAACGGCAAGCTAAGCTTGGGGCGCCGGGCAAGAGGCAGTTCTGTCAACAGTTGCTTGTAAAGAGCACTGGGGTTGGATATGGCTGTACTCCACCCATAGCCCCAGGCAAAGAAGCCCCGGCCCACAGGCTCCTTCCCTTCGCGAATCGGAATCGTTCGGGCGGGAGCCAGCCCCCCATCCTCGTCAAGCAACATGACATCCGTATGCGCCCATACCACACCGCCCTCGGAGGCAAAGCGGCGCAACCGGTCCCAGGTGCTCTGCCGGTACCCTTTGGCAAAATACGGCAGCACGATGAACTTCGTATTGGAGAGATCTGTTGTAGCGACGTCAGCATCGTTAATCGCGCCGCTCGGAATGCCTTCAGTATGCAGGAGATCAAGGTAATCCGTAATGCCAACACCGTTCAACCCCGTCTTTGGATACACAAACAGAACCTGACGATCCAGCGCCTGCTCGAAGGCCAGCCCTCCTATGAAAATGGCCCAGTTGCGCAGGGCGATCCGGCCCCGGCGCGGGGTATTGTCCGGATGCACAGCGCACCCCAGTTCGTTATCCCAGTACTCTACAAAACTGACGCCATACCGCCAATTCGTCAGAAACATATTCCAGTTCCAAGGCATAAACCCGGCCCCGCCGAACGTCAGCGTCCAGGAGATGGCACGGTGCAAATAGATCTCTACATCCTCTTCCCCGACCGCCGTTGCCGGGGTCGGTACCCAGGCCTCCTGAAGCAGACAGGGCTTTCCAGAGTAATAGGTGTCGGCCACCTTGCAGCAGGGAATGTGGATGGAGTGCCAATCGGCCCCTTCGCCCAGCATAATGTTCTGATTGAAATTGAACGTCCCGATGCCAACCATCTGCCCCGTCGCCCCCCAAATTGACTTCAACTCCTGCAGCCACTCCCCAAAGCGATCCATATTCGTGTCCGCTTCGTTGCATATATCCCACGTGACGTTCGGCGCCGAGCCGAGGCGAGACATGATCTGGCGGGCAAAAATTTTCTGATTCTCGAGCAGTCCTGGTAGAACCAGCCGCGACTGGGTCATCCAATGGCCCGGATTCCCCATGTTGGGGCCAGGATTGGTATAGACCGTGGGCATCAAGACCACGCCCAGCCGACCAAACACCATCACATGCGCTTCCAGGGCGCGAAGATGCCGCTCGGACAACTCGGGGCCATCCTCAAAATCGGCATAGGCTTCCGGGCAGACATCGCCAAAGAAATTCAAGCCGCTGTGTTTGATCCATTGCGGCATGAAGTAGTGGCACCGTGCCAGCAAAATACCAGCATCCGCCATTCCCTGAGCGTCATGGGCAATGCGTAATGGATTCGGGTTATGCCAGGTGAACGCATTCTGGGCACGATCCTGCCAATTGGTGCCCTGCACCCACTGCGAGGCGAGTCTGTCATTGCCTCGGATGACATCGAAGTAGCGCCCGTTGGCAGCCAAGCGAGGCGCCTCGGCCAGTTCCTCCGGCCGCCAGGGAACCACCGCCGACTCGCTCACGTCACGCTGGCGCCCCTGTTCATCAATCAGGGCAAACCGCACCGGCAGGAGAAAGGCATTTTCCGCATCGCCAATATGAGTCGTCGCGGTTGAACCCTTCACGCCAACGGGACATTCGGTCCACCTGATCGGCATGCCCGTCAAGAATTCGTCTTTTGTTTGCGCAGCATGATAGGCGGCGAGCCGCCAGCCGTGCGGAAGCGTTCCACAGAATCCCACCTTCACCGGCACCGTTTCTCCCGCATGGATCGTCGCCGACTCCAACTCCACCGGCTTCAGCCAAACGGGCAGCGTCAACCAGCGCATCATCGCCTCGAGCAGTGCACCCGGGGGCTCGACATCCAGAAGCCCGGTATAGATGGCCCAGGGATGCACCGGCTTGGACTGGTCGACATCGTAGGGATTCCCCCAACTTTTGCAGAACAGGAGGGAGGCCAGTAGCGGATTTCCATCAGGGGCTACCAGCGAGCCAGCCATGTGCGCTTCCCGGATCATGGGTTTGCCCATATAGACCCGTCGGTCTTCACCAAACAGATCCGGACGCGCCAAGTGGATGGGCAGCGTCGTACAAAGCGTCAGTCCCTGCCGCGGAAGATTGTTGGTATGCGGAGGAATCCCCACGAGTCCATCATCATAGGTTTGCGTCAAACCAGAGGCTTGATCCAAGGGATACGGGGGAGCATAGACCATCATCCCGAGCCGGGCGCGAAAGAAGTCGATGGGTGCCTTCACCGCACCCAGAGCAGGCCCGCGCCGCATGTCTCCATAGGTTCGCACAACCTCAACCCAGTTCCCGTCCGTCTGCTGCATGGCGGTTTCAAAAGGCAACCCGCCAAGATGAAGGAGCCCGCCGCCGCGCTGAAAGAAATCGAAAAGCCGCTCCTCCAACACCACGGGATAGATCTCACCATGGGCGTTACAGAACACATCGCCATCCACGCCATTTTTTAAAATGGCGGCGACATCACGCTGCTGTATATCCACCCCGCCCAACCGGGCCAACCAAGTCGCCACATCGCCGTTAAGGCCATGACTAGGCAAACCGGTCTCACGTAGGATTATGATTCGCATAAGACCGTTTACGTTCACGAAAATACCTGACGGGGCATATCGGGATGATTAGGGCCGAAATGTTTCAAAAACACCATCGGTTCACAGGAACTCGCGTTCACAAAGGTCACACCCTCGCGGGACGCTTTTTCACTGACAAAGAACTCGTCGGCGCTCCATTGGCCATAGCGCAACATCGTTGCCGTTTCAGCACCATTGCCTTCGTCACATCGGGATCGAATCCGAAGTAGGTATGGGGGAACGTGCCGGGATAATTATTCAGCTGCGGCGGATAATAGTAACACTCCGGCTTGCCAACCCGCCCCACCCTGGCCGCATCCTTGTCCTTTAGGTGAAGATGATGAAAAAGTGGCTCCTTGTAATCAAAAAACTTGGAGTAGATCGGCCAAGTGCCATATTTCTTTTTTAGCTTTTCGCCGATAATTTCGGCGCCCAGTTCCGCGACCGCGTCGCACAGCGTGAACTTATCCGCCGCGCGGTTTGATATCGGCGCCACATAACTCATGCCTTCATCGGCCGGAGCCAGCGAACCGTTCATCGCCGGAATGACTGACGAGAACCAGCGCTCCTTGATGGCCCCACGTTGGGTTCCCAGGGCAAAGTAGTCATCTGGATGCAAGCGCAGTCGGCGACCGGGCTGACTGAACCGGCGGGGAACAAACACAGGAATCAAGCGGAGAATTCCCTGCCCTTTGTCAAAGGCCTCATGAATCACCCGCCGTGGCATTTTCTTGGAACTTGTCATGTCTCGTTTTCTCCTTTTATATAGTACCTGCATATCGGCACATCAGCTCAGTAAATACATTCCTTGACTGCATCAACGAAAGCCTGAACGCAGCGGGGATCACCGCGGAAGAAATGATCCGAAGGACAGCAGATGTAACCGGCATGATCCTTGGTGGCTTCAAAGCACTCGAATACCTGCTGCCTGGCCCGCTCGGGTGTTCCACTTTCAAACCCTGCATTTTGATCGAAGCCACCGATGAAGAACAGCTTGTTTCCCACACGGCGCGAGGCTTCACGAAGGTCGCAATCGCCACCCATGCCGGCTGGCGTCATTGTCTCCAGTCCGTCCGAACCTGTTTCAACAACCAACTCCAGCATCTGCATCAGACCTCCGCACAAGTGATAGACCACTTTAAGACCGGCTTGGTGGAAAAGCTTGTTTTGCCGTTTATCATAGGGCAAACAGAACTCACGAAACATATCGGGACTGATCACGGTATTGGAGCCCGCGCCGCCCCCCACCTCGACCATGTCGGAGGGAATTCCTTCCCATAACTGCGTCGTCTTCAGTGTCTTTTGAACGATGCCTTCAAGACAATGGTGCAAATACTCCGGCTCATCCATGGCCATGAAAATAGCCTTCTCCGTGTCCACTAGGGTGCAGAAGCTCTGCCAGGGACTACCCTGTCCCGCACTGAACGGATGCGAGCGAATGATGCCCTTGTCGCCAAGGCGTTCCTTAGTCCGCTGGATCTTGGAAAAATCCGCTTTAACGGGAACAGGCGAGAACTCACTCCACAATTCAAAATCGGCCTTATCCTTGATGATATATTCGGTGGTCCAATAGGTGAACTCGTTGCTGGCCGACTTGTAATGCAGATCCCCCTTCGGGGTGGTAATGGTGTTGGCCCAGCCATGATTGCCGTCAGAATCAACCCCGAGGTCGACCTTTTTCTCACGCCAGTTGCCGAGATCCTTGTTGCTGTAGGTATAGTCCGGCGACACGTAGATGGCGTGATCCATGCCGAATTTCTCGAAAGCCTGCCACTCGTCCATACCCCCGAGATACTGCTTCAGATAATAATCCATCCAGCCATGCACCTGACAAGGAAGCCGATCAGGCCGCCCATTGTTCAAAGCCGTTACCATACGTTCGCGTGAAGTCATATATCACCTCTTTTGCATACAACTTAAACCATGTCGTATGGCCACGCGATTTTATCAGGCTGGTATCAGCCTAGAGCTCAATTTCAACCCAATGCAGTCTTTGCCAGCCGTTGAGTCGAACCACCCATTGGTTGCCTTCCTGAGTCCAACACGGGGCAGCCTCCAGTGCCTGTGTTCCGGAGGAACAACGCCAGTCAACCAGCGTGATGCGAGGCGGTTGCGTACAACCTGACAGTTGAATTTCGCTACCGGCAAGAAAGATACGGCCATCACGGATGACCGCAAAAAGCGGATCCGGGCTGCTAAATACCAGGGAGCCAATCTGAACCGGCGCGCCTTCGCCAGACCAGGCGCGGCACAGGCCGCCAGCCTTATCAACAACGGCAACCGAGGTCACCACCATGCGATCCGGCAACTTGTCCAGCGGCACCCAGTCGGTCTTCATGGTCTTCTCGTCGGTCGACATCCGCTCCGTATACCGCAACTCTCCATCCACCAGCGGTAAGCTGAGTTTGGGGCGCCGGGCAAGAGGCAGTTCTTTCAGCAGCTGCTTGTAAAGGGTGATCGGGTTGGGTGTGGCTGTACTCCAACCATAACCCCAGGCAAAAATGCCCAGGCCAACAGGTTCCTTCCCTTCGCGAACCGGAATGGTACGGGCGGGGGCCAATTCCCCATTCTCGTCAAGCAGTATGACATCCGTATGTGCCCATACCACACCGCCCTCGGCGGCAAAGCGGCGCAGCCGATCCCAGGTGCTCTGCCGGTAACCCTTGGCAAAATAGGGCAATACGACGAACTTCGTATGGGAAAGATCCGCAGCGGCAACGTCCGCATCGTTAATCGCGCCGCTCGGTATGCCTTCTGCATGCAGGAGATCAAGGTATTCCGTAATGCCGATACCGTTCTGCCCCGTCTTCGGATACACAAACAGAACCTGCCGATCCGCCGTCTGGTCAAAGGATAGCCCCTCTAGAAAAATGGCCCAGTTGCGCATGGCAATGCGGCCCCGGCGCGGGGTATTGTCCGGATGCACGGCGCAACCTAATTCGTTATCCCAGTATTCCACAAATCCGGAACCGTACCGCCAATCGGTCAGGAACATGTTCCAGTTCCAGGGCATGAACCCTGCCCCGCCAAAAGTCAGCGTCCAAGGAATCGCACGGTGCAAATAAAACTCCACATCCTCTTCCCCAACCGCCGTTGCCGGGGTCGGCACCCAGGCCTCCTGAAGCAGACAGGGCTTCCCGGAGTAATAAGTGTCGGCCACCTTGCAACAGGGAATGTGAATAGAGTGCCAATCGGCGCCTTCTCCCAGCAGAAGGTTCTGATTGAGATGGAACGTACCGATGCCGACCATCTGTCCCGTCGCCCCCCAAATTGGTTTCAACTCCTGCAGCCACTCCCCAAAGCGATCCATATTCATATCCGCTTCGTTGCATAGATCCCACGTGACGTTCGGCACCGCGCCGAGGCGCGACATGACCTGGCGGGCAAAGCGCTTCTGGTTTCCGAGCAGTCCGGGCAGAACCAGTCGGGACTGGGTCATCCAATGCGCCGGATCACCCATGTTGGGGCCGGGATTGGTATAGACCGTCGGCATCAGAACCACACCCAGCCGCCCGAACACCATCAAGTGCGCCTCCAGGGCGCGAAGATGCTGCTCGGACAACTCCGGGCCATCCTCAAAATCAGCGTACAGTTCAGGGCAAACATCGCCGAAAAAATTCAAGCCGCTGTGCTTGATCCATTGCGGCATAAAGTAGTGGCAGCGTGCGAGAAGAATGCCGGCATCCGCCATTCCCCGCGCATCGCAAGCCAGCCGCAAGGGATTGGGATTATGCCAGGTAAACGCATATTGGGAACGATCCTGCCAGTTGGTACCTTGTATCCATTGTGATGACAGGTGTTTGTCACCCTTGGTGATATTGAAATATCGCCCATTGGAGGATAGCCGCGGTGCCTCCGCCAGTGCCACCGGCCGCCAGGGAACAACGGCCGAGTCACTCACGTCGCGCTGGCTTCCCTGCTCATCAAGGATGGCAAAACGCACCGGCAGGAGAAAGGCCTCTTCCCTATCACCGACCTGCAGTGTGGCAATAGAGCCCTTCAGGTCGACAGGACATTCATTCCACAGGATCGGCATGCCTGCCAGAAATTCATCTTTCGTTTGCGCGGCATGATAGGCGGCGAGCCGCCAGCCGGGCGGAAGTGTGCCCTCAAGGCGCACCTGCACCGACACGGTTTCTCCCGCATGGATCGTGGCGGACTCCAGATCGATGGGCCGCAGACAGACAGGCGACGTGACCCAACGCAACATAGCCGGCAAGAGCCCCGTCGGGGGTTCGGCTCCCAGATGACCGGTATAAACAGCCCAAGGACGGACAGGCTTGGACTGGTCGACTCCATAGGGATTACCCCAACTTTTGCAAAACAGCAAGGAAGCGAGCACGGTAGCTCCATCGGGGGCAACCAGCGAACCGACGATGTGCGTCTCCCGTATCATGGGTTTGACATGGTACACCCGCCTGTCATCACCATACAAATCAGGCCGCGGCAGATGCAGCGGCATAGTCGTACAAATCGTGAGACCCTGCCGCGGAAGGTTGTCGGCGTGAGGAGGAATACCCACGAGCCCTGCGTCATAGGTTTGTGTCAAACCTGCCGCTTGATCCAAGGGATAAGGCGGAGCATAGGCCATCATTCCGAGCCGGGCGCGAAAGAAGTCGATAGGCGCCTTCACCGCGCCGGGAACAGGCCCGCGATGCAGATCTCCATAGGTTCGCACGACCTCACCCCAGTTCCCGTCCGTCTGCTGCATGGCGGTTTCAAACGGCAACCCGCCGAGATGGAGCAGCCCGCCGCTGCGCTGAAAGAACTCGAAAAGCCGCTCCTCCAACACCACGGGATAGATCTCGCCATGGACGTTGCAGAAGGCATCACCGTCCACGCCGTCCTTCAGGATGGCGGCAACATCACGCAGTTGGACATCCACCCCGTCCAGCCGGGACAGCCAGGCCGCCACATCGCCGGAGATCCCACGGGAGGGAAACCCTTCTTCCTTGAAAACAACAATACGCATTTGGTGAGACTTCATACAGAAACGTTCTTTTTTACTTTTTTCTCAATTCTTTCGCGTAAGCCCAGCTCTCACTGAATCGTGATTATAAAGCCGGGCGGGGAGGCGTTCTTATACTGGCTGATCTCCACGGCGCTGGAAGTATACGTCACGATGAATGAGGCCGTTTTGCTGAGATTATAGCGTTGACCGGAGGTGGTGGCATTGGCAAAGGTTCCATTGACCGTCGCCGCCGTGATCACTGCGAAAACCGTGCCCGTCTCCGGAATAAAACCGTTCGCCAGCGTGACATTCAGGTTCCCGGCAAGGGCACTGACACCACTCACGCTCAACCAGTCGTAACCGCTAACCACGGCTCCCTGATTGGTGCCACCGAGTTGGATCTGCACCGTCGCGCTCGCCCCGTTGGTATAGGTGCCGTTCACTTGCGTCTTGCCAGTGGTGTTCGTCTGTCCCGGCGCCACTGTGCCGCTGGTGTTAATGAGATCAAAGTTCACCGTGTCAGCGCTCAGCACCCCGCCGACCGTGATGTTCAACGCCGAACCGCTGACTTGCTTGTTGAGCGCCTGGGCATTGAGCGTGCCCCCCGCCAAGTTGTACGTGCCCACGCCGTTCAACCCGATGTTCAGCGTCC
>JBBQNS010000035.1:0-31361 GCA_038330175.1 Kiritimatiellia bacterium | reverse complement strand
TCAATGCTGTGAGCAATAACCGCACCAACGATGAGGACGCGGGTTACGCGACCAATTTTACGGCCAGTAGTACACTGTCCGGCTCCGGCAATAATCCCGTCGAAAATGCGTTTGGCGCCAACACTCTGGGTTTCAATCAATGGGAAGTTGGACGTTTCCTTTTTGCGGACGCCGGTGCCGTCGTCGACAACGGCAACATGACCATGGGCGATGGCAGCGAAACGGTGAACTCGATCACATGGCAGACAACTCAGCCTGTATTGCTGGCCGGTCTAAGGCTTTCTTTTGGTGGTGGTTTGGACCGCGGCATTGAACTGGTAAGCGTTTTAGTGAATGGGACGTTAAAAAAATTTGCCGCCACCGCCGGCACGGTGATTGATCTGAATCACACAGTTTCACCGGATGGCACCACAAATCTATGGTTCGACAGTTCGGTGTGGGGAACCAACTTCATGTTCAAATGCACCTGTTCTTCCGGCAACGGCGCTCGGATTTTCGAGATTGATGCCATTCTTGAAGTCGATTCAAAAGTAGCGACCCTTATATTGATTAAGTAAAAGAAAAAATATGCATAAATATACGTTTCATTTATTGCCCAATGCCCACTTGGATCCCGTCTGGCTGTGGGACTGGCGCGAAGGACTCAACGAAGGCATTATTACCACGCGGGCTGTGTTGGATTTGATGGATGAATTTCCTGATCTGACGTTTATGCGGGGTGAGGCGGCGCTCTACCAGCACATTGAAAAACATGACACTGGGACGTTCCGGCGCGTTAAGAAAATGATCGAGGCCGGGCGCTGGGACGTCGTCGGGGGCACCTTTGTGCAGCTCGATACGAATCTGTCGTCGACGGAGACGTTTCTCCGTCATTTCACTCTCGGGCAGGAGTATTTTTTAAATCGTTTTGGTTTGACCCCGCGTGTCGCCTGGGCCGCCGATTCGTTTGGACACAGCGCCGGAATGCCGGAGATCCTTCGCGCGGCCGGTATGGATGGCTTCTCCTTTAGCCGTCCCGCGAGTAACCTATTGCCTATTAAGAAGGATGCGTTCTGGTGGGTAGGGGCAGGTGGGGCTCGTATTTTGACCTATCGGGCGCCGTTCGGTTCGTATTTGACCGAGCGTCACGAAATCACCGGGCGTCTGGATGCAAGTCTGGCTCATGCGGGCCACTCCGACCTGAGTAATATCGGGATCTATATCGGGCTGGGGAATCATGGGGGTGGCCCGACCCGGCAGCAGATCCTGAACGTCTACGCCTGGGCCAAGGCGCATCCTGAAATTAAAGTGGAGTTTTCCAACCTGCACCGCCTGCTGGGTGGCTTGCGGGCGGAAGCCGAGCAGAAGGGGGAAAACTTCTTTCCCGTGCATCAGGGGGAATTAAACTTTTGTCTGCGCGGCTGTTATTCTTCAATGGCCAGCTTCAAATTCCTCTACCGCAAGGTCGAGGCGCGGGTAAACCGGGCGGAGCGGGTGGATTCTATAATCGCCGCGAAACTGGGGCATAAGCCGGCCGATCTGAAGCAGGCATGGGAGACGATCCTGTTCAATTCATTTCATGATATCCTGCCCGGGAGCAGCATTGAACGTGCCTATGACGATCAACGCGAATGGGTGGGAAGTGCCATGCATGCGAGCCGCGGGGTCGAACTGGCGGCGCTCAATGCGCTGACAGCGGTGATCGATACGCGGGTGAAGGCCCCGCTGGCCGATCATCCAGGGCCCGCTGTACTGGCGGTGTTCAATCCGCACCCGCACGAGTATTGCGGATCAATTGAGATCGAAGCGTCCCTGGATTATCGGCCCGTTTGGGCGTACCAGAACCGTGCTGCCGAAATTCCCGTGGAAGTGCGTGGACCGGATAAACGGCCTGTCCCGTATCAACTGATCGAGACCGAGCATTCCAGTATGCCTTCGATGCCTTGGCGCAAACGAGTGGTGTTGCCGGTCACACTACCCCCACTTGGCTGGAGCGTTTTTGAGATGCAGTGGATGGAAGGGGCACAGCGTCCGGAATCGCCGGATCCGGTGCGAGCCCGTGTTAATTCGATTGATAACGGGGTGTATCAGATTTCTGCGAAAAAGGGGGCCGCCGGGGTTCAGGTCTTGTATCGCGGTAAACCGGTCTTCGGGAAGGCGGGGTTGCATTGTGTGACGGTGTCCGATCCCTGGGGGGCCTGGGGCAATATGGAAGAGCAGCCTGAGGCGATGAATTTGTCTGAGGTCTGTCATTCCTGGAAGGTTACGGAAGTTGAGACCTTGGAACATGGCCCCGAGCGGGCCGTACTTTGGGTGCGGTTGGAAGGCGGGGCCTCACGGTTGGATCTTTCGTTTTCTTTGACCCGCCAGCGCGAGGCAGTGGATGTGTCGGCGCGACTGTTCTGGAATGAACGCTCGGCACGGCTCAAAATGGTGATGCCGGTGGGCGCCAAGAGTGCCGAATACGAAGTGCCCGGGGGCACAGTTCAGCGTGGAGAAGTCGGGGAGGTCCCGGGTGGACGCTGGGTTCGGACGCTGGGGGGCCGATCCTTTGGTTTTGCCAGTGATGCGTTATACGGGTTTGATCTCACCGATGGGGCCTTACGTGCGACCGTGGTGCGTGCCACACGGTATGCCAATGATGTCAAAACGGCTCCTGATGCGGAACTATGGCGTCCGGCAACGGATGTGGGCGAGCACCGTTTTCGCTTTATCCTGACCCCGGGAGATCAGTCACTGGCACGTCTGGCTGCGGAGTTGGAGATGGCTCCGATTGTGGTGACCACGCCAGTGCATCCCGGGAAATTAGGGCGGACTGGCTCCCTTGCAACTTTGGTGTCGGCGGGGTTCAAGTTGTTAGCCATCAAGCCGGCTCAAGACGGTAAGGGTTGGGTGATCCGGCTTCAAGAAGTCGCGGGTAAGGGTGGCCGCCCCGCTGTGACCTGGCTGGGGCGTAAGCTGGCGTTGGACGGCGTTGGTGCAAACCAGATCGCTACCTGGCGAATTCAGCAGCGGGCTGGGGTTTGGACGGGACGGCGTACGACGGTTCAGGAAGCATATATGGTTACGACAATGTCTTGTAATGCGTCACCCGTGAGGGGCCCGCACATGTCGACTTGTAGGAGCAGCGCTTGCGCGCGATGTCCACTATGAAGCAAGTGTTTGACTTAAGTGAATTGGCTTGGACGGTGGCAGGCTTTACTCCCCACGAGTGGAGATTGAGCCGAAGTCTGGAAATCGGGGCTTTGCCAACAGCGGATATTCTTCCGGTTCCGGCCCAGGTTCCAGGCTCCGTTCAATGGGCGTTGCAGCAGGCCGGGGTGTTGCCCAACTGGAATGAGGGGCTGAACGCCAGGCAATGTGAATGGGTTGAAAACCGGCACTGGATCTATGAAACGGTTATTCCGGACTCATGGCTGGGGCATTTGGGAAATTACAGACTCCGTTGCTTGGGCTTGGACTACTCAGGGCAAATTTGTTTGAATGGAGTAGAAATTGCTTCTTTCCAAAACGCACAGGTACCCCTTGTGGTCAATCTTTCACCCCATCTCGCGCCTTGTGCCAATAGGCTGCAAATCGTATTTGAATGTCCGCCGCGCTGGTTGGGGCAATTTGGTTATACGTCCCGCATGACCGAACCCAAGCCGCGTTTTAACTATTCCTGGGATTGGACCAGCCGTCTAGTGCAAATTGGTATTTGGGATCGCCTTGAGTTGGAGGTGGTCGGTGAAGACGAGATCGTGGAACTTACTATCACGACATCGATCCTCGTGGGGCTACGCAAGGGCGTCTTGCGATTGAAGGGCGCGTTGAGTGGCAATCTGCAAGGTTCCATTCGGGTCCGGCTTTTGGATGCGGCTCATGTTATACGGGAAGAAACCATCGCCGCGTCGGCATTTGTCGCTCGGGGGCTCACTTGGCGAGGCCTGCCCGTAAAGCCTTGGTGGCCGAATGGCTTGGGGGATCAACCGCTTTATACAGTGAGCTTGGAACGGCTCGATGCTTCTGGTATCTCAGCTGATCGCCTTGAGCGGCAGGTGGGCTTCATGACCTGCACCTGGCGTGATTGCGAAGGGGCACCCGCCGATGCCGATCCGTGGATTTGTGTCATCAATAACCGGCCGCTGTTTCTGCAGGGAGTCAATTGGACTCCGATCCGGCCTAATTTTGCTGACGTCAAAGAGGAGGATTACCGTAAGCGTCTCACTGCCTATCGGGACTTGGGATTCAATCTGATCCGCGTTTGGGGTGGCGGTTTCCTGGAGCGGGATTGTTTTTATCGTCTGTGCGATGAGCTGGGTCTGCTGGTGTGGCAGGAGTTCCCGCTATCATCGGCAGGGGTGGAGAATTATCCCCCGGATGATCCGGCCAGCCTTCGAACGTTTAGTGAAATTGCCCGTTCGTTTCTAGTCCGACAGAGTCATCATGTATCCTTGATCATCTGGTGTGGTGGGAATGAATTACGCGCGGCCAAGACCGGCGATACCCCGGTTGGTCTTGATCATCCGTTAATCCGGCGATTTCATAACCTGGTTCGGAAGCTGGCTCCAAATCGACGATTTCTGTCCTCGACACCGTCCGGCCCCCGTTTTAGCGCAGACCGATCTGAGTTTGGGAAAGGTGTGCATTGGGCGGTCAATGGCCCCTGGAAAGCCGAGGGCCGTCTAACCGATTATTGGGCAGCCTATTGGGCGGAAGATGACGCCCTGTTCCGGTCCGAAGTGGGTGCTCCAGGGCCTTCTTCTGCGGCCCTTATTCGTCAGTATAGCGGGGGGCACGAGGCGCTTCCTATTACTCTTGCTAATCCACTATGGCGGCGCTC
Source organism: Kiritimatiellia bacterium (assembly GCA_038330175.1). GTDB lineage: Bacteria > Verrucomicrobiota > Kiritimatiellia > CAIKKV01 > CAITUY01 > JAABPW01. The sequence goes on along the minus strand of JBBQNS010000035.1, from coordinate 26,560 downwards.
CCCTTGGTGGGTAGAGTCACTCCAGTTTGTTGAGGAGCATGGTCGGGAGCCCGCGAACTTGGAGGAGTATGTTGAATGGGGTCAGGCGCGTCAGGCCGAAGCGTTACGAATCGCAGCCGGTGCGTGCAAACAAAGGTTTCCTCGCTGCGGCGGATTCATCGTATGGATGGGGCACGATTGTTTTCCTTGTTTTGCCAATACTTCGATTCTGGATTTCGATGGCGAGCCCAAGCCGGCCGCTTTGGCTCTGGCAAGGGTGTGGCAGCGATTGGAGCGAGAATGAAATTTATCTTTCAAATCAAGAGGCTCCTTGCTGTGGGTGCGTTGGGGGGATTGTTCGTGGCGATAACATTGAACGTGGAGGCTTCTATGAAATCTGAACGGGAACTGCGGGATGTCGTGGGAATTGCGCATGTAGCAGGAAAGTATTGCCTGACGGAAAAGGATTTTCTCAATGAAGGAGCGGATCAAATTCTGGCGCTTGGCTCACGCGTGATCAAGATTTGGTTCTTCAGCACGACCCATGAACCACCGCGGGTCATGTATCCATTTCATTCGCAATGGCCCGAGGTGAAGAGCCTGGTGGAAGGCGCGCAGCTGCCCTATTTCAAGACGCTGTTTGACAAACCCTTTACGACCTACATTCTGACCGTGGCAAGCATGGGGCGTGAGGCCGGGTACTGGCGGAATGGGATCAGCGCTGAACAGGAGAAAGATGAGACACAGCAGTTTTACGAACTGGCTAAGTTCCTGTTAACAAAGTATGCAAACTCAGGAAAAATATTCATTTTGCAACATTGGGAGGGGGATTGGTTAGTGCGGGGAAACACGAACGCCCAGCAAGATCCTGCGCCGCAAGCCTTTGAAAACATGGTGCGCTGGTTGAACGCCCGGCAGGCCGGGGTGACGAAGGCGCGGAAAGAAATGGGGGAAATGGGCGTGAAGGTATATCACGCGGCTGAGGTCAACCGGGTCTATGCGTCCATGAAAGAGGGGCGCCCGGGCGTCATTAACCGGGTCATTCCAAGAACCCATGTGGATTTGGTCTCATACTCGGCTTATGACACCATGGTGGATCATCGAGACAATCCGCAGGCTTTGAGGCAGGCGTTGGATTTCATCGCCAAGAATACGCCCGACCACCCTGAATTCGGGAACAAGAACGTCTACGTGGGAGAATTCGGAATTCCGGAGAACGACTATTCTGCTCAGACGCAGAGAAGCGTGGTTTCCAATACAGTGCAGACGGCCCTTGATTGGGGATGCGTGTATATTGTGTATTGGCAGCTCTACTGCAATGAACTCATTAAAACCTCTACGCCCGTACCGGTTAAAAAGAATGAAGAGGTGCGTGGTTTCTGGCTTCTTCGTCCCGACGGCAGCAAGAGTGAGGCATGGGCCTATTTTTACGGATTATTCAAGACTGCACATTCGCGACAGTGATCAGGTGCAACGCCCCCTCACCCTAACCCAGCGTAGCCGGAACCAAGAGGAAGATTTTGAACAGAAGCACGCAAAGGCGCCAGCGGCGAGTACGCCGCAGGCGCAATTATTTTTACTTCGTGGTCTTCGTGAGCTCCTGTTAAAACTCTCCTCTTGTCCAAATTATATATATTTATGGCCAGTTAACAGATGGACAATTTGTGCCACAATGATGTACTTTATCAACTGGTTTAAAAAAATTATGGCATGATTCTGAAGCTCCGAATGATCGTTGTCGATTTTAGGGTATTTGGGATCATGGCAATATTACAAAATAATGGTGAGGTTCCCTAAAACATGAACAAGGTGAAACTGGGCGTTATCGGAGTTGGGGTGATGGGGCGCGGGCACTTGGAGAACATCGCCAAGGCGCGAGATGTTAAATTGACCGCTGTGTGCGATGTGATTGAGGAGCGGGCGAAGGACGCCGCTGCCACAAACCAGTGCGACTATTTCACGGACCATCAAAAACTGTTCAAGGCGAACGTCTGTGATGCTGTTCTCATCGCGACGCCGCACTATGCGCATACCCCCATCGGGATTGATGCTCTGAACGCGGGCTTGCATGTGCTTGTGGAGAAACCCATTTCAGTGCACAAGGCGGATTGCGAACGATTGCTCGCGGCGCATAAGAACAAGCGGCAGGTTTTTTCCGCCATGTTCAACCAACGGACCGATCCGCTTTATTGCAATATCAAGAAGATGATTGAAGGTGGAGAACTTGGCCAGTTGGATCGCATTACTTGGATTATTACGGATTGGTTTCGAACGCAAAATTATTATGATGCCGGCGAGTGGCGTGCCACCTGGGCTGGCGAGGGGGGTGGGGTATTGTTGAATCAAGCCACCCATAATCTGGATCTCTGGCAGTGGTTGTTCGGAATGCCAGATCGCGTGCGGGGTTTTTGCAAACTCGGGCGCAAGCATGCGATCGAGGTTGAAGATGAGGTGACGGCTTATCTCGAATACAAGAACGGCTGTTCCGGGGTGTTCATCACCTCTACGGGTGAAGCGCCCGGCACGAACCGGCTCGAGATCGTTGGGGAAAATGGAAAGGTGGTCAGTGAAAATGGCCGCTTGGACTTCATTCGTAATGAGGTTTCGACCAATGAGGTTTTGCGCCATTCCTCCGAAAAATACACGCGGCCAGCTATTTGGAATGTCCAGATCCCTTTGAATGGGCAAGGCCTCCAGCATGCCGGGATTCTTCAGAATTTTATTGATGCCATCGTTTCCGGTGCCGCTCTGATTGCTCCGGCGGTCGAAGGAATTCGGGCGGTGGAGCTGGGCAATGCCATGCTCTATTCTTCGGAAATCGGGCAATCGGTACAGTTGCCCCTGGATGCTCCCGCCTACGAACGGATGTTGAAAAAGAAGTGCAAAGCCTCGCGAATTACCAAAAAAATTTAATGATTACCTGAAAAGGATCTCATCATAATGAAGAAAGTTCGCATAGGTGTTGTGGGAATCGGTTCAATGGCGGGATTACATTTGGGTAACCTGCCCAAAACGAAAAATGTCGAGTTGACGGCTGTGTGCGATGTGATCAAAGAGCGGGCCGACCGGGTGGCCGCGACCTATAAATGCGCCTCGTTCACGGATCACAAGGAGCTGATTACGGCGAAAGTTTGCGATGCGGTGCTCATTGTCACGCCTCATTATTTTCACACCACGATCGGCATTGACGCCCTGAAAGCCGGCCTGCATGTGTTGGTGGAAAAACCGATTTCGGTCCACAAGCTCGATTGTGAACGGTTGATTGCGGCCCATCAGAAAAAAGGCCAGATCTTTGCCGCCATGTTCAATCAACGTACCGACCCGACGTACCAGAAAATAAAAGAGATGATTTCGCGTGGGGATTTAGGGAAGTTAGATCGTGTTACGTGGGTTATCACGAACTGGTTCCGGACGGCAAGTTACTATGCCTCCGGTGGGTGGCGTGCGACTTGGGCCGGGGAGGGCGGCGGCGTGTTGTTGAATCAGTGCCCGCATAATTTGGATCTCTGGCAATGGATATTTGGCATGCCTGATCGTGTGAGGGGCTTCTGTAGTATTGGTCGGAAGCATAACATCGAAGTCGAAGACGAAGTGACGGCGCATCTGGGCTATAACAATGGTTGTACCGGGGTATTTATCACTTCGACCGGTGAAGCGCCCGGGGTGAACCGGCTTGAAATCGTCGGTGACCGTGGTCGGCTCATTCATGAAAATGGGGTTCTGCGTTTCTATCGCACGGAGGTTTCTATCGCTGAGTTTCTGCGGAATTCGCCCAATGGGTTCGCGTCTCCGCCGGTTTGGGAAATTCAGATTCCCATCTCGGGCTATGGTGGCCAGCATGCGGAAGTATTGCAGAATTTCATTGATGCCATTGTGTCCGGTACGAAGCTGATCGCGCCGGCGGCCGAAGGGATCAAGTCGGTCGAACTCGGGAATGCCATGCTTTATTCATCCGAAACCGGGAAAACGGTGGAGCTGCCGCTCGCTGGCCTTGCGTATGAGCGCATGTTGAAAAAGAAGATCAAAGAGTCACGGTTCGTCAAAAAGACCCGTACGGTTGTGCCACAGGACATTAATCAATCTAACAAGAAATAAGAGGTAGTCCATGTTGTATTTTACAGGTTTTGCCGATGAAGCGGCCAAAGGAATCGACGGCCAGATCAAGGCGACTCAGACGTTAGGTTGGTCGAATATCGAATCCCGTCATGTAGATGGGAAGAATATTCACGATTTGTCTGATGCTGATTTTGACCGCGTGGCGGGGCAGTTGGAGGCCGCTGGTGTAAAAATAAATTGTTTTGGGTCGTCTGTTGCCAACTGGGGAAAATTGATCACCGATCCCATGGATTCTTCGTTGGCCGAAGTTCGGCGTGCCATTCCGCGGATGCAACGGTTGGGAACGAAGCTTATCCGGATCATGAGTTTTGCGGTTTTACAGGATCGAGATCCTGAGGATCAGATGGAGCAGGAGCGGTTCAGCCGGTTACGTGAGTTGCATAAGATCTTTACGGATGCCGGGATTACGCCAGTTCATGAAAACTGCATGAATTACGGCGGCATGGGCTGGAGCTACACCCAGCGTATGCTCGAGCATGTCCCGGGGCTTAAACTGGTGTTTGATACCGGTAACCCGATTTTTACTCCTGATTATGCCAAGCCCAAACCTTGGCCACGCCAGTCAGCCTGGGAGTTTTATACGCATGTACGTGAGCATGTGGCCTATGTGCACATCAAGGATGGCAAATGGGATGAGGCTAACCAGAAGCAAATTTTCACCCATGTCGGGGAAGGGGATGGGGACGTCCGCAGGATCCTGAAAGATCTTCTGGTGCGTGGATATGATGGCGGAATTTCGATTGAGCCCCATCTTGCTGTAGTATTCCATGATCAAAAAATCACGTCATCGGAGGAGGTTATGTTCAATAATTATGTTGAGTATGGCCGCCGTGTAGAGCGCATGGTTGCCGACGTGAAGGCTGAAATCGCAAAGTAACGTCCAGATCCAGCTCCAATATTTGTAGGGCCGGTGCTTGCGCCGTGCCGTTGGATGTATGAACCTGAAAACGTAAGTTAAGACCACTACGAAATACGCGAAATATACGAAAAGGATTGATAATGAATTGGATGTGCAAGGAGCAAATCTTTGCAAACGCCTCACCAAAAGGTAAAGCCATCGGACAATCAAAACCAGTTGCTAACTTATTGAATTGCAATGATTTCCTTTCGCGTGTTTCGTAGTTTAAATCCCTTTTTCAGGATGAAGACCCTCTTGCCCGATTCCCACGCTTGACCTATTACTTTTGATAAAGCACCATAGGCTCCATGAGCGTGTGTCTGCATGCTGGTTGCTAGAGATGTGTGTTTTGTGATTTTGAATCAAAGGCGGTTATGGATACTCGTAAGAAGGCCGAACGAAACGTCCTTAATGTAATTATTTTAATCCTCTCTTTTCTGGCCGGAGGTGTCGGTTTGGTGGCATTGCTGGGGTGTGTCTTGAAAATGCCTCAAGGGGTAAATTGCGGGACTGATCTAATTCCGATGGCCCCAAGTACGGCGCTTCTTTTCATGATGGGGGGATTTCTGTTTGGGGTGGGCGCGTGTGTCCGCTTGATTTGGAGACGTCAACGTATTCAATTCGATCGGGAGCGGTTAGTGAATCCTGACATTACGAAGAGAAAACGTGCAGAGGAGGCATTGCTAGAGTGTGAGAATAAATTCCGATCGCTAGTTTTTCATATGACAGAAGGAGTCGCCCTCCACGAGATGATCTATGCGGAGGATGGCAGGGCCGTCAATTACCGGATTTTGGACGTTAACCCGGCCTTTGAACGGCACACGGGTATTAAGGCGGTTGACGCGCAGGGGCGCCTTGCTACTGAGGTTTATCATGTCAAAGTTGCCCCTTATTTGGAACTCTATGAAAAAGTTGTTCGAAGCGGTGAAGCGAATTTCTTTGTAACGGATCTTCCTCAATTGAAAAGGATCTTTTCCGTTTCGGCTTATTTTCTGAAGCCTGGTTTATTTGCTACGGTGTTCGCCGATATTACTCAGCGTGTCAAGACGGAAGAATCGCACGCCCGGCTCGCGACCGCGGTGGAACAGGCGGCCGAAACGATCATGATTACTGATTCTGAGGGACTCATACTTTATGCCAATCCCGCGTTTGAGAAAGTAACGGGATATAGCTGTGAGGAAGCTAATGGCCAAAACCCCCGTATTCTGAAAAGCGGCAAACATGATGAGGCATTCTATCGCCAGATGTGGGGAATTTTAAGAGCCGGAAAAGTGTGGAGCGGCCGCATCATTAATAAAGGTAAAGACGGGTCGCTCTATGAGGAGGAGGCAAGCATTTCTCCCGTGCTCGATGCCAGTGGCAAAATCACTAATTTTGTGGCCGTCAAACGAGATGTCACGCGTGAGGTTCAACTTGAGCAACAATTCATGCAGGCTCAGAAGATGGAAGCCATCGGGCGCTTAGCCGGTGGAGTGGCGCATGACTTTAACAATATTCTATCGGTTATCCTGATGAACGCATCAGAGTTGAGCGATAATAAGTCAAATACACCTGCCCAAACGAGTGAGGCTAAAGAAATTATTTTGGCAGCTGAACGAGGCGCCAATCTGACCCGACAAATGCTGGCTTTCAGCCGCCGTCAAGTTATGCAACGCCGCATTTTAGATATCAATGAGGTCGTCAGCGGTATTGTAAATATGCTGCGCCGGATTATTGGCGAAGACATTGTACTGCAAACGCATCCGTTAACTGAGACCGTATTGGTTTGGGGCGACTCTGGCATGATTGAGCAGGCTCTATTGAACTTGGCGGTAAATGCCCGTGATGCCATGCCGGACGGCGGACAGCTCGTCATCGAGCTTGATACTCTCGTGGTGGACGAGAGCTTAGCCCAAAGCCATAAGGTTAAGGCGGGCGATTTTGTTCGCCTGACCTTCCGGGACAACGGATTAGGTATTTCCCCGGAAAGTCTACCTCATATCTTTGAGCCATTCTTTACGACTAAGGCGATAGGCAAAGGTACCGGGTTGGGATTAGCCACTTTACATGGCATTGTCGAGCAGCACCATGGCTGGGTCGAGGCCGAGAGTGAGGAAGGGAAAGGGTCGACCTTTTTCGTTTATCTGCCGCGTATGTCTTCAGCACAGAAGGGGCATACAGAAATGCAGGCTACGGTTGCGCCAGAAGGAGGCGTTGAAACCATCTTGCTAGTTGAAGATGAGCAATTCTTGCGAGGTTTAGCGGTTCGAATTCTCAAACATTATGGTTACCGGGTGCTTGAAGCTCCCAGTGGGGCAGCAGGATTGAAGATATGGCGTGAGCACAGTAGCGAAGTCAATCTTCTGCTGACAGATGTGATTATGCCTGGAGGGCTTTCCGGGTGCAAATTGGCCGGAATGCTTTTAGCGGAAAAGCCTGAGCTCAAGATTATCTATATGAGCGGCTATCCTGGCGAAATGGAGGAGGCTGGGTTTAACTTGGGGCCAAGCCGCAAGTTCCTGCAAAAGCCATTTTCTCCCAATAAACTCGCGCTTATGGTGCGCGAGTGTTTGGACTCGTTACCATCGGGCAGAGGTGTTATTTGATGGCATTAAAATTACCAGAATAGGTTCCTGTCCCGGTGGGCGTAGATAAAGTTCCCTGTATGGACCCCGCGATGCGGTTGTTAATCACGGTTCCCAAATATTGAAGTTGGCCGGTCCCGTTGGTTTCGGCGACGGTTGAAACCAATAGGAAATTTGAGCCGGAGAGTTTACCTTCGAGATGCTGGCCTTCCGCCAAAGTATCACTGCTAACCGTATTATTGGCATCAATTACGAGCGTCATAACGCGTGAGGAACAGGTGGAACTACTTCCCGGCGGCTGAACACAACGTGTTACAGAGCCATTATAGGTGCCTGCTGAGTTGTTTGTTGTGGCGCCATCAGAAGAGCCACCTCCGCCCCCTCCGCCTCCACTCGCTAATGCCAGTGCTGCTCCACCTGCTAAAATTACACCTCCGGCGATCAGTGCTGGTTTGGTCCATGAACTCCCTTTCTCGTCTTGGGCTGTCGGGGTTACTTCCGGAGTACCTGAATTTTTAACAACCAGCGTGTACCAAGGCGTTTCTGAAGTTGAATCTGCGACGTCTCTGGCTTCGATGTAGTAGAGGATCTGTTTAAGTTCGGTGGTCATGTCGGCTGAAATGGAACCTGTAAACCAGCCTGCACCTGAATTTTGCATGGCTATTTTATAAGGGGCGGCATCACGTGAGACGGCATAGAATAATGTTACTGCCTTTATCGGGTGTGCGCCAGGCGTCACCCTGGTCCGGAAGAGAATGTTCTGTCCCCGCACCGCGAGCGTGACAGGGGAGTGCTCAATCTTGAGGGGTTCGACGGAAGCCGAAAACACAGGAATGGCCACCAACCCTAAGGCCAAAACCAGGCAGAACAGCGGAGTAGGTTTCAATTTCATAGAAAATTCCTTCATGCAATAAACGCCTAAATCAGGCGAAAAGGTAAGCTGAATGGGGGCGTCAGACAAGCATATATTAAGATCATGTCGTGCAGAACAGAAGAACCCATCCCTGCCCCTCCAAGGAGGAGATCAAAGCGGTAAGGCTATTCATTCCTTAGCGCTTCTGAAGGGGAGATCCTAGCTGCGGCGCGGGCTGGCCAGTAACTGAAAGCGATTCCCAAAATCAGGCCTGCCAGGAGAGGGATGGTGACGACGTCGGGCCCAAGATGGATCGGGAGAGAACTCCAGGCCAGAATTATTTTTAATAGAACCCATGCGCCACACGTCCCGGCAAGGGTGGCTGATAGTGTGATCAGCAAGGCCTCACACATGAACAGGAGTCCAATATCGGTTGGGGAAGCGCCCAGAGCGCGACGTAACCCAATTTCAGGGACGCGTGTCTGGACGCCTGTCAGCAGGAGGCTTGTAACGGTAAGCCCGCCCAGGATGAGGCATAGAAGGATGATTGCGCCCCCGGCTAGCATGATCAGCCGCTGGTAATGCATGAGGCGTTCAACCAGAGATTGCGGTGTGATCCATGAAAGCCCTGCCACCGCATAGTCTGGTTGCAGCATCAGGGCTTCAGCCCGGTGGATCAAGGCTGAAAAAGAAGCAGGCGCAGAGGCTTTGATGAAAATCGTATCCAGGCGGCGGGTTTCCGGAACCACTGTGGAGCTCCAATAGGACGGTATACTCCAAGGGATCATCAGGATGAGGTTTCCAGGCGTTACTGCGTTTTGTGTGTCGCGGGTATCCAGTGCACCGGCTTCAATATCCGCGGTGCCGATGATCCGAAAGGTCAGATTGCGTAGGCGTATATCACTTCCCACAGAAAGGTTCATGACCTGTGCCAACGCGGTGCTCACAATGGCGTAGCGTTCCCGGTTCCGGAGAACGGCCGTATCAAAAGCACGCCCGTTGACAATTTGCCAAGGCCGGACTTGGAAGAGATTTTCATCGATTGCGGCGAGAATGGCGCCATCTGGCAGTCCGGCCGCTACGCCATTTTCGAACCGTATTCCTGTCACAGACGCCCCTATGAGATTAGCGGCGAGGTAATCCGTATGGCGGCGGGATAGTAAGGAGTTTTCTGTTCGGCGTGAAGTATCCGGCGGCTGAATAAGGCCGAAGACGTTAACCCCGAGTTCACTGATCATCAGCTGGGTTTTTTGACGAACCCCGCCTAAAATGGCGAGTAACGACACCAAAGCCGCCATACCAAGCGACAGGCTGGCAAAAGAAAGTCCGGCCCGCCCCGGTTGGGCGCGCAGGCCTTCTCCAATGTCATCGATAAGAGCTTTCAGGCGCATAGGGTCACTATTCAGTCAAAGGGGTGTCGATGAGTGAGCCGTCACGGCAGGTGAGGCTGCGGGTACAGTATTTCAATAATGCGGGGTTGTGGGTTGCCAGTAAGATGGTTATTCCCCGGCGGTTTAGGTTCTGAAAACAGTGCATCACCCCTGCGGTAGACTCTTTATCCAGGTTTCCGGTCGGTTCATCAACGAGGAGTAGATCCGGCGGTGAGGCGACCGCGCGGGCGATGGCCACACGTTGCATTTCTCCACCCGACAGCAGCCGTGCCGGTTGCTTGGCATGCGGAACAAGACTCATTTCTTCCAGGGCCTGCTGGGCAAATTTGAGCGCCTGATCGCGGCGCACATCAAGGTAGCGAAACCTGAAAAGAACATTTTCGATTACCGTCCTATGGCTCAACAAACAGAACCGTTGGAAGACCATGCCGATCCGGTATTTGCGAAGGGTGAGCATTTCCTGCGCATTCAGGGCGGAAACATCCTGTCCGTTGAAATGGACGGTCCCCGAAGTCGGTCGATCCAATAGGGCTGCTAGGTTAAGGAAAGTCGTCTTGCCTGACCCGGAGGGGCCCATAATGACAATAAATTCGCCAGGGTAAACGGCGAGACTGACTGATTTTAAAACCATGGCAGGCCCGCGTGGTGTCGGGAACGACTTGGAGACGTTCTCTAGTTTTAGAATGGGGGGAGGCGCTGACGTCATGGTAAAACCAGCCGGTCGCCTGGGGCGACGCCTTCAATCACTTCATGGAAAAGCGTGTTGTTCCAGCCTAGTTTCAGAAGGCGGCGCTCGCTGCCTTGTTGGGTTTGGATCTGGCATGAAGCACGCCCTTGGTTCCACAGGACGGCGGCTCGGGGAATCAGGACGGCATCGGGACGGTTGTAAGAACATATCTCCACATGAAGCGACATTCCCGGACGAAGCCGCTCATCGAGTTGATCAACACGGATCAATATTCGAAAATATTTTTGCCAGACAGGATAACCCGGCTGAGTTTGTGCCATAATGCCAATACTTTCCACGGTGGCCGCCAGATGCAGGTCGGGATAGGCCAGTGGGGTGACGAGGGCCGATTGACCTACCTGAACTCGTGCAAGGTCTGATTCAATTATGAAGCAAGGAATAATAAACCCGCTCAAATCGGGGATGCAAAGAAAGGGTTGGTTAGGATAAAGCGTGTCGCCTACCCTGAGCGTTCTGTATTCGGTACCGACATGAAGGGGGAGATAGACGGCCAAACCAGCTGAAGGGGCGGTTATCACGCAATTAGACCACTGTTGTTGCGCCAGGGTCAGCTGTTGCCGGGCCGCTTCGACGGCGGCGTGGGCCTGAGTCAGTTTTGCCGGATGTAGATGGGCTACAGCGAGTTTTCGATGTTGCTGAATTTGAGCCATTTTGGCTTCCAAACCGGCTAATTTTGATTCCTGCTGTTCAATCTCGCTACGAGAAATTAGCTTTCGGTCAACCAATTCCCGGGTATCTTCTAATATCTTTTTTTCAGTATTGTGCTGGTACTGAAGCTCATTAAGTTGAATATCGAAATCCTGCAATTCCAGCGGGATGGTTGCATTTTTCAAGGCATCCAATTCAGACTCGGTTCGAGCCGTCTCGCTCTTCAGTTTAACGAGATCGGTTTCTAGTTGGGATCCATCCAAGCGCACGAGCAAATCGCCCCGTTTTACTTGCGAGCCTTCAGGCACGAGTTCAACCAGTGTGGCGCGTCCTTGAAAACAAGAAAGGATCGTTTCGATCCGGCGTGCTTCAAGTGTGCCTTCACAGGGAGTCCATACGGTCAGGGGGCCACGCGTCACATGGGCTTCATCTATTGAAGTGAGGGCGGACCGAGGTGAATTACCACATCCATTGTGGACGCCTATGAGGATTAATGCCGGAATAATGTAGTTCATAAGGGAATATCCATAAATTGGGGTTTAAGGGACGCTGGGGCGTCTATGAGAGTCCCCATAATACGAAGAAGGGTGTAGCCTGCAACACAGATTCTGGCGCGGGCCGACAATAGGCTCGATTCAGCTTCCACAAATGCATTTTCTGCATCGGAAACCGCGAAATTATCGCCTCGTCCCATTTCAAAAAGGCGGCGGGCTAATTCAGTACGTGATAGCGCCGCTGCATAGTTCCGACCGGAAATCGTAAATTCCGCTCGCACTTGGCGGTAGGCTGATATGGCCTGTTGAACTTCCCGCGCCATCGTTCTCATTTTAATAAGAATGGCTTGTCGCCCTGCCTCGACATCGACTTTGGCTGTTGAAACAGCTGTTTTATCGCGGTGTTGCAGGAGATCTAGTTGGCCCGCCAAACCGAGGGTCCAAAGGTTATTGTTGAAGCCCAAAGAGTCATTGAACTGGGTGTCTTGGTCATACTGTTGGTTTTCGGCCACAACATATAGGTTTGGCTTGAGTTTATGTTTGGCTAATTTCACCTGACGCTGCAGACTCCGGTAATCATCAATCACTTGGGCAAAATCAAGGCGGTTACTTTGTGAGGTTTGGATGGCGGCTTCGATGGAAGGAAGCTCCAAATCCGGGAGTGGCGTGGGTTTCAGATCGATCGTTGTTTCAGGAGGGAATCCGAGAAGTTCGGCCAGTTCACGGGTGGCCGAAAAGAGTTCTTCCTGATGGGATTCAAGGCGTGATTGGGTTTGGCCGTAAAGAAGCTCTGTTCGTAACGTATCTACATGTGAAGCCCGCCCCTGTCTTTCTCTGATTCGGGTGAGTTCCCGCAGTTTGTCAGTGCGATCCAGGATGGCCTTGTCGCATTCCGTTTGCTTCTGGAGGCGCATAATGGTCTCAAATGAGATGACGACCTCCACAATGATATCCCCCTTCTGCGATTCCCAGCGACGTTCCTCAGCCCGCAACCGCTCTCCGGCCGAGGTAATCCCTTCTTCATGGACTAGCCGCCCAAAATTTCTGAACAAGGGTTGGCGAACGTCTACCTTGATGGCTGACCGCCAGGCATCATCCACAAACCCTGGGTAGCGGCTGACCTCCGCGCCTAAACCAATTTCAGTTCCCCATAGAAATCTTTTGGTCGCCTGAACCCCATAGCGCCAGTCTGTTTTGCCTTCTGTAGTGTTAAAGGAGCCAATAGGTGAAAGCTCAGGGTCAAATTCTTGACGAGCCGAGACGACGTTCAAACGTTGGCGGTCGACTGCCAGATTTCCATACGCTAGGCGGGCGTTATGTTGAAGGGCGGTTGAAATCGCCGTGTCAAGGGTTAGGGGTTCAGCAGACAGGGCCAGAAGAGGGAGGCTTATCAAGAGACAGAGGAAAGCTCGTTGCCCCCCCTGTCTCACTGAATCCCGTCCTTCATCGTGGTGCGGTCTGGCATTTCCTTACCATAGGGTGTGTGCTTCAGGGTGAGTTCCCATTCTTTGGCATATTTCAAGAAGGCGCCATAAGAGGACATCAACGCAATGGTCAGGCCATGTTTTCCATCAAGAAATCCCCGTTTAAGGAGGTAGCCTTTTAAAAACCGGGCAAGAGGGTGAACGATCATTTTCGACCAATGGAACCGGCGGCCTTGTACAAAACGTTGTTGAGCGGTAATGGTTGAAAACCGGTTGAGTGTGTTGATGTGGTCGGCGAGATCATCATAGGTATAGTGCCAGATGGGATTTGTCAGCCGTTTAACAGGCCCACGCACAACAACCTTGTCATGGGGTTCCTGCCCTTCAGTACGGCCAAAATCTTTTTTGAAAAGGCGAAGTTTGACGTCGGGATACCATTCGCCGTGGTGGATCCAGCGGCCGAGATAATAAACCTGGCGAGGGAATTCATACCCCACGATTTTGGAATTTTTCGAATCCATTGCCGCTAGGATTTCGTCTCTCAAGGCAGGCGACATTTCTTCATCAGAATCCATGAAGAGCACCCAGGGATGCTGTGCGAAGCCACGAACGGTATTGCGCTGGCCCACATAGCCAAGCCATTGCCGTTGAAAAACCTTGTCAGTATAGTGTTGGCAGATTTCCACGGTGCGATCCGTGCTGAAACTGTCGAGAACGACCAATTCGTCGCACCAGGTCAGGCTTTTGAGGCACTGCCCGATTTTCTTTTCTTCATTGAACGCTAAAACACAGGCTGAAATTTTTTCTCTCATAATGGTGGCTTGGTTGACAGGGGATGTTTAAAGAGCGGAGGACGGTTTTGCTTCCTCATTCGAGGTCATAGAAACGATTTCTTTAGCGGCATCCTTAGGCTGGCTTAATTCGTCCTGCAAGACTCCAGAATAATAAACGCGGAGCAAAAAACCATAATACCGTGCTGTGCGCCCGTTTGCCGTGGGAGCAACAGGGACAACATAGGATGCGGCAACCGTTTTTTGTTCACGGGCAAGCCACTTCCCCTGCACAGATAGAGTGGTGGGAAGCCCATCGGGTGTGGCGGGGATAATACGTCCGGTTTTTTTATCCTTATCCAGAAAGGTCACCTCCACGCGGACGTTTGCAGGATCAAGTTCTTTTTGCAGCTCTGAAGCAGTTAATCGGATTGTCAGGAGTCGCATTTCACGAAACTCGTCGGTTTCAGGAAATTTATTGATCTCAGTACTGGTGATTTTGAGTAAGCCCGTTGTGAGTGGTGCAGGGGTCGGCAAAGGTTTTGGGGAGGGCGTTATGTCCTTTGCCTCTACAAGGGCTTCTACTACCGGCGGGGGTATATTAGTCGGGAGGTCGGGCGCAATGACGACGGTGTTGTTCGTGACTTTGGTTCCTCGCAGTATTAGCTCCGCCGCGATAAGTTCTTTTTCAGATGCGGCGATCAATTCACTAGTGAAATTGGGCTTAGGCTTTGGGGGGGCAGGGGGCAAAACATCCGTTTCAGGAAGTTCGGGCTTGGTGATGACTACGGGAGTGGCTTCAATCTGATGAGGCGGGGGGGAGGGCGCAGGTTCCGGCTTGGGCGCGCTGATCACGGGTTCTGATTTAGGCGGTAGTGTTGGGACTTCATTTTTTTGAGGAGCGAGCTCCGCCGCCATTACAACAGGATTGGTGGCGGGTTGGGGCGGTGGCATGGAAGAGGAACTCGGCAGCGTGCGTTTGATCTCCACACGAGCGGGCGGGGGAGTGAATTTGGAAAGAGTCGGTTTAACCGGAGAATGACGAGGACCAATGATCATGCGCTCACACCTGGGGATGAGGACGATCATCCCGAGGAGCAATAGGAGTAAGAGGCTCCCAATAATCCACGGCTTACGACGTTGTGATTTCTCGTCGTCTTCTTCCCCTTGAATCTCGGCTTGGACATAGGCTTGGACCAGGAATCGTGTGTGGCCCACCTCAATGACGTCCCCATGTTTTGGATGAGCTTCACGAACCTCCCGGTGGTTGATTAAAAGCCGATTCATGGATCCGAGATCACGGATAAAGAGCCCTTCGTCAGTGTGGGAGACTTCCGCGTGGGTAAGGGCAATTTCAGGATCATTCAGCTGGATTCCGCACGTTTCCGCCCTGCCGATGGTCATGGGGTCTTTGGCGAGCGTAATGTGTTCGCCGCGCCGGTTCCCGCTTAGAATGATGAGTCTGTAAATCATGATGTGAAGGCATCATACACGACAGAACCGTTGGTTTGGAGTTTTTTTTGCATCACGCGCAAGCGCTACTCCTGCAAATTGCCATGCGCTAGGCGTCTTCAGCAGGGATAGGTGAAGGGGGGTATCAAAAATTTCAGGGAGCCAGAATTCAAAAATGAATCCGACTCCCTGAGCTTTGCTAAGTTTTTGAACGTTAGAGGCGCTGGTGCCGGTTAACGTGCGGCCCAGAGCATACCGCGGAGCACGATTTCGCGTGCTTCCATGACATCGAAGTCCTTGTCCGTATGGCCCCAGCAAGCGACAAATACCCGGCCCTTACCCCAGCTCTTGGTGTAAGCGTAAGGCATGAGGGTTCCGGCTTTATAGAGGTCTTTATCGCCGAATTCTCCGGTGAAAACCGTACGGCAAAGCACGTCGACGCTTGGGTCAACATGAATGAAGTACTGCTCCGTATTGGGCATGTCGAAATTCTTCAAGCCTTTCACAATCGGATGCTGAGGATCTACAATTTCCACCTTATATGAGGGGATACAGTTACCTGGATGGGCGACCCATTGTCCGCCCGTCATCCATTGATACCCTGTGTCTTCTCTGAAAGAGTCGATAATGCCACCATGCCAGCCGGCAATTCCTGCTCCTGCTCGAACCGCCTCCTGAAGACCTTGAGATTGGGGCCCTTCGATTTTACCCATGGTCCAGCACGGGACGATTAAGTCCTGCGCGGCCATGAGATCTTTATCGGCATAACAGGTCATGTTATCCGCAATGGTTACTTCAAACCCTTTTGCGGCCAGAAGTGGCGCGAAAACATCAATGGATGCCTTCGGCGTATGTCCGTCCCAGCCACCCCAAACGATTAGTGCTTTTTTCATATAATTTCCTTTCTTTTAATAAATTACGCGTCCAGCATGCCATCCCTCAAGCCCATCGGCAGTGCTGCCGGGCGTTTGCAGGTGCTGGTCAGATTAATCGCCTTGCCCTTGGCTGAAGAATCAGCGGCGGCTTCCATGGCGTCCAGCACATGGAGTGCGAGTTCGCCACTTGCGCGGTGGGCGCGACCGGACTGAATGGCATTGGCCATATCCGCAACACCGATACTGCGGCTGTTGTTCGTATAGCCATGTGTCAGTGGGACCTCTTTCCAATCCTGACCTCTACCCGCGATACGGACCGGTCCGCCAAACCCGTTCGGGTCCGGCACGCTCAGTGTGCCTTCGGTCCCGTAGATCTCGATGCGCGGCAATTGCGAAGCCTGGCAATCAAAGGACATGATCACGGAGCCGATGGCGCCCTGCGCGAAATCAAGCACCGTTGCATAGTGGGTTAGCGCTTTGACCTTCATGATTTTGCCGCACTGAGGCTGGCTCGTGATCATACGTTCTGCACGTGTAGTACGGGCAGATCCGCTCACCCGTTTAATCGGGCCCAGTAGATTGACTAGTGCCGTCAGGTAGTAGGGGCCCATATCCATCATGGGGCCGCCGCCGAGGTCGTAGTAAAATTCCGGCTGCGGGTGCCAGCCCTCATGGCCGGGACACATCATGAATGCGGAGGCAGCGACGGGCGTGCCAATCCAGCCATCATCAATAAGTTTGCGGCACGTTTGGATGCCACCGCCGAAGAACGTATCCGGGGCTGACCCGACGCGAAGTTTTTTCGTTTTGGCCAAAGCCAGAATTTTCTCTCCATCCTTACGGGTTACAGCCAAAGGCTTTTCGCCATAGACATGTTTGCCGGCTGCGAGAGCCGCCAGCGCCACTTCCGCGTGGGCTTTGGGGATCGTCAGGTTGACTACAATTTCAATTTCGGGATCCGCCAACATTTCTTTGACCGAATAAGCCTTAGGAATTTTGAATTCCTCAGCTTTGGCTTTGGCTCGATCTAAATCTAAATCGGCACAGGCCTCAATCTTGAGGTTCTTAAAAGTCTGCCCGGCTGTAAAATAGGCCCCACTAATATTACCGCACCCAATCACACCAATTTTCGTCTGTTTCATTTAAAATCCTTTTTGAAAAACCTTTCGATTTGTCAATTTACTTACGCGTTGACTTAATAACAATGCACTTTATTATCTTTGTTATGGATTATTTATTCAACCGCTTGATGCACGTTGGGCATCTTCCTCGCCGATTTCCCTCGGTATTGTCCTTAGATAATATCGGCTATGTTCCCCATAAGACGAGCTGGGTCAGGGGGCGTTTTAGTTCTTACAATTTTTCTTTTATTTTGAATGGGGGAGGGGAGTATTGGTGTAACGGTGTGTGTTGGCCTGTTCAGGCTCCCTGCGTGATCACACAGGCGCCTGGAGATTTATTGGAATATGGACCTTGCGGAAAATGGACGGAGTGGGAGGAGTTATACCTCATTTACAATCAGAACAGGATCCCTGATTTTGAAAAAATGGGGTTGATCCGGCGGGGCATTCCTGCCTGGAACATTAAGGATATCGGGCCCACTCGGGCTCGGCTCCTGGAATTAAAACACCTGGATGCAACGGGTGCGGAAGTCGGCTTTGCTGACCGCATTGACCGTTTGTGCGAGCTTATGGTGATTGAGAGCATTCTTGGGGAAACGCGGGAAACGGCAGCGCCTGAAGGTCAAGCCATGCTTGAAATTCGAGAACACGTTAGGTTGCATTTTCTGGAGTACCATGATTTTGATGCCTTGGCACGAAAACATGGATTATCGGCCTCCACGTTTCGGCGTCATTGGGCTGCCCTGGTGGGGGCCCCACCCGCTCGCTACGCGATGCGCTTGAAAATGGAAGAGGCTTGCCGCTTACTTGTCGAAACACGGATGAAGGTTGGTGAAATTGCGGAGACTCTGGGTTTTAACGATCCCTTATATTTTTCCCGACGCTTTCACCTGGAAACCGGCGTGACGGCTATTCAATATCGACAGAACCATCAATCGCCGTTGTCGTTTAATTAGAAATTTGGATTGGGATTGTGTTGTTTTAGCCGGTTTATGTATGTTCATATCCACCAAAAATTGAATGGAGTTCCAGTTTTATGAAAGCGATTATTTTCGATATGGACGGAGTGTTGACCGATTCTGAACCCTTAATCTGTGAAGCGGCGATGGGAATGTTTCGGGAGCGCGGTGTCGTCGTGCAACCATCGGACTTCCAGCCGTTTGTGGGAACCGGCGAGAATCGTTATCTGGGTGGCGTGGCGGAAAAATACGGGATCGCCCTCAATATCGAAGAGGCCAAGGCGCGGACCTATGAGCTCTATTTGGAGATGGTGCCTCTTCGGTTAGAGTCGTTCCCTGGTGCGGTTGATTTGGTCCTGAAGTGTCGTGATGCCGGGCTCAAATGCGCGGTCGCCTCAAGTGCCGACCGCATCAAAATTGAAGCCAATTTAAACAAAATCGGCTTACCGGCAGCTAAATGGCAGGCAATTGTGACAGCGGAAGATGTGGAAAAACGAAAGCCCGACCCCTCTATTTTTCTAATGGCGGCCAGCCGTCTGGGCGTGAGCCCTGCTGATTGTACGGTGGTGGAAGATGCGGTGAACGGCATTGCCGCTGCCAAGGCGGCGGGAATGCGTTGCGTTGCGGTCGCGTCAACCTTTCCCGCCAGTCAATTAGCTCAGGCGGATCTTGTCCGCTCTACCATCAGTGCCATTACCCTGGCGGATTTAGGCTGAGAGTGAATCACAAGGTGCAGGTCATGAACGCATGCACTTTGCGCGCAATCACCTCTTTGGCGTCATGTACGCAAAGTACATCACATTCTGTGCCTAACATGAAGGGATGATTTTTAGCCTTCATACGTGCCGCAAGGTCACGAGACATCTCCTCAACCTGCTCCACGGTGATCAAGGTATCGGACATGAACCGTTTCGAGGGAAGATTCCCGTATATAACGGTGTCTTTGGATATCAAGTCCGCAGCTTCCCATAAAGTTACAGGGCTGCCAAAACTGAAGACTTCAGGATGCAAGGTGTTAAGTTGGCTGATCATGCTGGAGGTAAGCGAGCCACAATCGTGAAAAATCAAGGATGCTCCGCGATCCGCCACGAGTTTGCGCATGATGCGATTAGGGGCCAGAACAAAACGGTCATAGATATCGGCCCCTTCATCCATCTGGTTGGGTGAGAGATAAACTGAATTGGCGGCAGGTTCAGCGACAACGATCGTTTTGGCGCCAGCATCCAGTTGCGATTCGATGGCGCGTAAAACCACGGCCAATGACAGCGCCAGACAGGTTTCCACAGCTTTCACTTCTTCATCCATATCACTGGTGATACCCGTCCCGTATAGATAAATCGGGGTGATGGGATCGCCCAGAAGCTTGGTCATCAAAGAAAAAGGTCCAATGGCTATACCCATGGGTACAAGATCAGAATGGGCGGCTACATAGCGGATCGCATCATTACGGGCTTCCATCCTGGGGCTGAGCGGCCCTTTGATCTTGGACTGGAACTCCGCGACCATGGCGTCTGTGGGACATCCATGAAAGTGGTAGGCCGGTCGTTCCTCGTGCGGAATTCCTATCAAGGAAAGGAGGTGGTCTTTTTCGAGCATCAGATCCATGTGGGGCATGACGATCGGGCTATGGTAGAACTGAGCGGCCTCCAGCAGCACTTGCCCCATACGTTCCCCATTATCGAGAATCGCGTCCACATCTGGATATTGATGCAAAATCATATCCACGCCGATCGGTACTCGTACATCTTTATGCGCCAACTCAATGAAATCCTGCCGGTTCATAAGCACTCCTGTAAGGTTTGTCATACCTCATTTGTAAGCCGCGTTATCGAGATCAGAATGCATGAAGGAGTAATCTTGTGATTGTAAAAAACAGCATGTCTTTAGGATAAATAAGCAGGTATCAATAGAAAATCATGAACCCACCCCAAACCCCCTCCGAGGAGGGGATCAATTCGTAGAGAGACCATTCCCTAATTCCCCCATAAACCTAGCAGCGCCATTTTTTTGCATTACGGATATTGGAAAACTCTTTATGAATCAAGGCGCATTCGCTATGGTTTGGCGGTTTGAGACGAAAAGGAATTTTACTGTATGGAAACAAAGAAGAAAATGAGAATCCTTTCGGGGATCCAGCCTTCAGGTAAACTGCATCTAGGCAATTACTTTGGGATGATGAAGCCGGCGTTGGCTTTACAGCAACAAGGGGATGCCTTTCTGTTCATTGCCGATTATCATGCGCTGACTTCGGTGTCTGATCCGCAGGCATTGCGGCAGAACGTTCGTGATGTAGCGCTTGATTTTTTGGCGTGTGGTCTGGATACGAGTCGAACGGTGTTTTTCCGGCAAAGCGATGTGCCGGAAGTGGTCGAATTGACGTGGTTGTTGTCGATCGTGACCCCTATGGGCCTGCTAGAACGGTGCCATTCTTTTAAGGATAAAATTGCGAAGGGGATTGCGGCATCCCACGCCCTTTTTTCTTATCCCGTTTTGATGGCGGCCGATATCCTTGAAATCCAGGCTACGACCGTTCCGGTAGGGCGCGACCAGAAACAGCATGTGGAAGTGGCGCGGGATATCGCGGTGAAGTTCAATCTTCAGTTTGGTGACACGTTTACCATACCGGAGTCGGCTATTCGCGATGAGGTGGCGGTGGTCCCCGGCGTGGATGGCCAGAAAATGTCAAAGTCCTATAACAATACGATCGAGCTGTTTGGCTCTGAGAAGGATACCAAAGCGCGCATCATGCGGATTGTGACGGACAGTACGCCGCTCGAGTTGCCCAAAGACCCTTCGACCTGTAATGTATTTGCCCTCTATAAACTGTTTGCCTCAGAGGCCGAACAGGCCGACTTGGCAGCACGTTACCGCGTGGGCGGTTTTGGTTATGGGACTGCGAAAAAAGCGCTATTTGAAAAAGTGTGGACCTATTTTGAGCCCTTCCGCAAACGTCGTGAAGAGCTAGAGAAAGATCCCGCCTACGTGGAGGCCGTCTTGAAAGAGGGGGCCGAGCGCGCCCGGATTGAAGCTCGTAAGACGTTGACCGCAGCCCGACGGGCTGTGGGTTTGGAATAAAGTGTTTAGACGGAATAAACAGATCTGGCCACAATTCGATGTGGCCTGCTCTGAAGGATTTATATGACGCAAATGGTTGTACAGGATGATTACAAGGTGTCGCTTGAAGTGTTTGAGGGGCCTCTTGACCTGCTGTTGTACCTCATTAAGAAGGATGAAGTAGATATCTACAATATCCCGATTGAGCGGGTGACCAAGCAATACATGGAATATCTCTCACTCATGAAGCTGCTTGATCTCAATATCGCCGGCGAATTTATTGTGATGGCCGCAACACTGATGATGATCAAGAGCCGTATGCTGCTTCCGGTGGATGTCCGGCCTGATATTGAAGAGGAAGAAGAGGATCCTCGTTGGGAACTGGTCAAGCAGCTGGTTGAATATAAGAAATTCAAGGAAGCCGCGTCTCATCTTCAGCATCGTGAATATTTGCAGGAGAATATTTTTGCCTTGGGCAGTGATGCCGCCGCCGGAGTTGATGAGGGGCCGGGAATCGGGCTGGGGGATGTCAGCCTGTTTGATTTGATTACGGCGTTCAATGACGCTCTCAAAAAAGTTAAATTTGAAGAGTTCGGCGAGATTCATGATGAGCGGTTCACGGTGACCGATAAGATTGAATTTGTATTGGTCACGGTAAAGGCGCAAGGCAAAGTGAGTTTCTCGACTTTGTTCGAAAAAGCCGCCAGTCGGAACGAGATCGTGTGCACGTTTCTGGCCATACTTGAGCTGATCCGGCTCCGCCAATTGATGGCACAGCAGGATGGCGATTTCGGCGAGATCGTGATTGTGACCGAAGCAGTAGAATAAGGGGACGAGGCTATGGAGGCGATACAGGTGGAATTAAAACAAGTTCTTGGGGCAATCATTTTTGCGGCGCGCCAGCCGATGACTGTTGGTGCAATCCGAAAATTATTGCAGGAAACGGCTGAAATTAATCGCGAAGAAGCGGGCGTCTATAGTTCGGTTAAGGATGCTGAACTCAAGGCCTGCCTACGGCAGCTTCAGACCGAGTGTGATACCAACAATACGGGTGTTCACCTGGTGGAAAATGCGGATGGGTTCCGCTTCCAAAGTGACCCCATTGGTGGACCTTGGGTGCGGCACATGTTGAACGTGGGTAAGCCCACGCGACTTTCACGCCCTGCTTTGGAAACTTTGGCGATCATTGCCTACCGACAGCCGATTTCCCGTGCTGAACTGGAAGCAGTGCGCGGTGTGGCGGTAGACCATGTCATTCGTATGCTCATGGAAATGCAGCTGATTAAGATCGTGGGTCGAAGTGAGTTGCCCGGTCGCCCCATGCTGTACGGTACAACGGCCCTGTTTCTTGAGCATTTTGGTCTCAAGGAGGTCAAAGATTTGCCCGGAATCGCTGAGTTAAGCCGAATGGATGCCCTGCGTCAAAAGCAGGAAGCAAACACAATGGAAGCGGCCGCTACGGTTGCCCCCGCCGTTGAGGCGCCTGCAGACGACGTTTCCTCGAATGCGGCTGATGCGTCCGATCCGTCTGATCTGACTGAAAAAGAGGACGAAGAGGACGCAGAGGACGAAGATGAGAACGCGGACGACGAAGACGATGAAGAAGATGAAGACGAAGACGATGAAGAAGATGAAGATGAAGATGATGATGATGAAGAAGAGGAGAAATGATGAGCCTAGAAGCGGTCCGAAAGAAAATCGATAATGTTGATGAGAAGCTGGTAAAACTCTTGAATGAGCGGACTCGGCATGCTTTAGAAATCGGGAAGCTGAAGAAGAAGCATGGAAAGAGCATTTATGTTCCAGCGCGTGAGAAGCAAGTCTTATCCCGTGTCTCGAAGTTAAGTGTGGGGCCGCTTGCCGACAAATCGATTCGGGCCATTTATCGCGAAATCATGTCAGCGGCTCTCGCATTGGAAAAAAATCTCAAAATCGCTTATATGGGGCCTCCCTCCACTTTTTCGCATCAGGCCGCCAGAGGTCGATTTGGCGGTAGTGTTGATTATCTGTCTTGCGAGACTATTAGCGATGTGTTTGATGCCGTTGAAAAACAGATGGCGGACTATGGCGTTGTGCCGGTCGAAAATTCAACTGAGGGTGCGGTGACGTATACTCTGGATCGGATGACGGAAACCTCTCTTAAGATTTGCGCCGAATTGTATCTTCCAGTAACCCAGAATCTGTTGTCGAAGTTCCCGCGGGAAGGTATTAAGAAATTGTATAGCCACCCTCAGGTGCTGGGGCAGTGCCGACAGTGGTTGCAGCGTGAAATGGCCGGAGTGGATCTGATTCCAGTGGCTAGCACGGCGCGTGGGGCGGAATTAGCGGCCAACGAGCCCGGTTCTGGTGCCTTGGCCAGTTTATTGGCGGCGGAAATCTATGGCCTGAATATTCTGGAGTCCGATGTTCAGGATATGAGTGGCAATACGACTCGCTTTCTTGTGATTGGAAACAGCCAGAACCAACCGACAGGCGATGATAAGACGTCTTTGTTATTTGCGGTTCAGCACAAGGCGGGCGCCCTTTACGGTGCGTTGGAATCATTCAAAAAATTTGGGTTGAATCTAACCAAAATTGAGTCGCGCCCGAGCCGCAGCAAACGTTGGGAATATTTCTTTTTCGTGGATATTGAGGGCCATGCAGAGGATAAGCAGGTGAAAAAGGGATTGTCGGATCTGAACAAACACTGTTCTTTATTGACGGTGCTCGGATCTTATCCCCGAGCTTAAATTGAGCTTCACAGTTAAAAGGAGTCAGTCATGACGTTGAATGAATTAGCGCGACCCTGGGTGGCAGGGCTTGGTGTGTATGAGCCCGGCCGGCCCATCGAAGAAGTTGCTCGTGAAATGGGATTTCAGGATGCGAGCGAGATTATTAAGTTGGCCTCCAATGAGAATGCACTGGGAGTTTCGCCCAAAGCGGTGGTTGCCATGAAAAAGGTCGCACGTCAGATGCATCTTTATCCCGACGGAGGCGCTTTTTACCTGCGTCAGGCGCTGGGGAGCAAGCTGAACGTGTCTCCAGATCAGATCATTGCGGGATCAGGCAGTAATGAACTGATTGAATTCATCGGGCATGTGTTTTTGGATAACTCGACCTCCATTGTGATGGCGGATCGAGCTTTTGTGGTCTACAAGCTGGTGGCGGATATGTTCCGTGCGCGTACCATCAAGGTGCCTATGAAGGCCTATGTTCACGATTTGGATGCCATGCTGGCGGCGATTACCCCAGACACGAGAGTGGTGTTTGTCGCTAATCCCAATAACCCGACGGGAACCCTTGTCGATCAAGCCGCCCTGGATCGGTTTATGGATAGGGTTCCGGACCATGTCTTAGTGGCCTTTGATGAAGCTTATATCGAGCTGTTGCCACCTGAACGTCAACCCGACACTCTCAAATATGTGCGAGCCGGTCGTAAAGCCATCGTCCTGAGGACATTTTCAAAGACCTATGGACTGGCTGGGTTACGGATAGGTTATGGCGTGGCGTCGGAGGAATGTATCAAGCTACTCCAGCGGGTGCGCCAACCGTTCAATACCACCGCCATTTCGCAAGTGGCCGCGATTGCGGCGTTGGGTGATGATGACTTTGTTAATCGAACGCGCTTGATGACCCAAGAGGGAGTTGCGTATTTGGAGTCAACCTTCACTAAAATGAAGCTTGAATACGTCCCCACGTCGGCCAATTTTGTCATGGTTAAGGTTGGTCCTGGCCGGAAAATATTTGAGGACATGCAGAGGGCCGGGGTCATCGTCCGACCGATGGATCCCTATGGACTGCCTGAATATATCCGGATCACGGTTGGGACGCGGGCGCAGAATCGGCGTTGTATTTCAGTGCTCAAAAAGGTCATGCAGGGGTTAACCGACGTTTAATATGCTCCTTTGCGTGCTTCGCGAGTTTCTGTTCAAATTCTTCCTTTTGGTTCCGTCTAAGCCGGGTTAGGGGAGAGGGCTGGGGTAATGATAAATATGAAAAGAGTAGCCATAATCGGGTTAGGATTGATGGGAGGCTCACTGGGGCTCGCGCTAAAGCAGAAAGGGCTTTCCAAAGTTAGCGCTTTCGCGCGGCGTGAGGATACCCGCCGCTTAGCCCTGTCCATGGGCGCTGTGGATGAGGTTTTTGATTCACCTCAGGCGGCCTTGCGGGGTGCCGATGTGGCGGTGTTTTGCACACCGGTGTGCAGCATCCCAGAGCTTGCCCGGGAATGTCTGACGGCGTTTGAACCCGGTTGCGTGGTAACCGATGTGGGAAGCACAAAGGCCGATCTGGCGAGAGATATGGTCGCCCTTTTCAAAGGCACGAAAATAAGGTTTGCGGGCAGTCATCCCATGGCCGGCTCAGAAAGAACCGGCATTGAGGTCGCATACGCCGGCCTTTATCAGGATGCGGTGACCGCTCTTACGATAGTGGATGGGACGGATGAATCAGCTCTTTCTACCATCGAGACGCTTTGGCTCGGCATCGGGTCTAAAGTGGTGCGGCTGACGCCTGAGGTGCATGATGAACTAGTGGCTCGAAGCAGCCATTTGCCGCATTTGGTTGCCGGATTATTAGTGGCAACAGCAGGGCGAAATCAACTTGCGGATTTATCGAAATTTTGTGGTCCGGGTTTCCGCTCAACTACCCGGGTTGCTTCGGGTTCCCCTGAAATGTGGCATGACATTGTTAAGACCAACCGTATGGCTATCCTTGCTGAGTTACGTGCCTATGACCAGCAGTTGGGCTTCCTGATAAAGACCATAGAAAATCAGGATTACTGCCAAGTTAAGGCTTTTCTGGAAGGCGCGCAGACGCTTCGACAGGAATTGTTGAAGTAACGCGCATTGAATGGGTGTAGCTACGCGTGTCCTCACGCGCAGGGGGGATTCGGCGCATGAGGACATGCACCGCTACAACGGGGATAGTCCGCGCGATGCGCAGTGAATGGGTGTAGCTACGCGTGTCCTCACGCGCAGGGGGGATTCGGCGCATGAGGACATGCGCCGCTACAACGGGGATAGGCCGCGCGATGCGCAGTGAATGGGTGTAGCTGCGCGTGTCCTCACGCGCAGGGGGATTCGGCGCATGAGGCACTATAGCGCTCACCTAAATGGACCCGCCTGCGCTCATGAAAAGGGATCCATTGGGCAAGTGACGTGAGCGGCAGTTTTCTTTTCCAAGTAGAAGTATTCAGGGCGGCATATCGTGCTGCGGGGCAAGTTTAGACGGCAG
>JBBQNS010000034.1:0-31889 GCA_038330175.1 Kiritimatiellia bacterium | reverse complement strand
CCGGCGGTCTCCGCCGGTGGTGGCTGTTGAGTCCGAAGGCTGTGCAAGTCCGACAGGCTGCGAGAGGCACAGAGAAAAACTGCAAGCCGCAGCAGCAAGCCCGATTGTGGTGCCGCTCGCCGTGTCTCAAGCGGAGCGGGTGGTAAATACCCTTCCACATCCTGTAGGGGGTGGTTGAGTAAACTGCATAACCATGAAAATAAAATGTGCCAAAAAAAGTTATTCCACTTTTTTTTAATGAAGAGTAGCATAGCGACAGCTCGGGAGACTTCAGTATGGATCCTAACCGTGAATTCCTGATTGATGGGCTGTACTCTTTTAAAGAGGCAGTTGACCTTAAGCGTCTGCAAGCCATTTTTGAACATTTTTCTCAATCCACTAGCCGCCCTGTCAGGCTTTTCTCATACCCCGATCACGAAATACTGATCTCAATCGATTGGCGCGATATTCCTGATAAATTTCCGCATACCTTCCTAGGTTCGGAGGAGGGGGTCACGCCCATTATCATCCGAGGAGTGCATGTAGCGGATCTTCAAGTGGTCGAAAACATTCCCTTCATGACCGAGACGAAACTCAAGAATGACCTTGGGTTTTTGAGTGAGATGTCCATCATGTTAGCTGAATACGGGCTTGCTGCCATCGCAACTCGCAGTAGAATCCAGGCTATTCAAAAAAGTGAAGACCATCTTCGTACTACATTAAGATCCATTGGGGACGCCGTGATTGCTACAGATGACCGGGGCATTGTCACCTCCTTGAACCCGGTCGCCGAGACTTTAACCGGCTGGCTGGCACAGGAAGCCATCGGTAAAGAGCTTCGCGAAATCTTCCATATCATTAACGCCAAAACGCGGGAAATAACTGAGAATCCCATACAACAAGTTCTTACCTCTGGAAAAACCAGTAAACTGGCAAACAACACCATCCTCATATCGAGAAACGGAACAGAGCGCAAGATTGCCGATTCTGCGGCCCCTATTATCAATAATGAACAACTCGTTTCAGGCGTCGTTCTGGTGTTCCGCGACGTAACCGAAAAATACCGGATGCAAGAGGCGATTGAAAAACGGTTGGTGGCACTGACCCAACCGCTGGAAGGCGGCATTATCACTTTTGAAGTTCTTTTCAATACGAAAGAAATCCAACGTATTCAGGACGAATTCTCACAAGCCACAGGTGTGGCCTCCATTATTACCCGCCCCGATGGCACGCCCATTACCAAAGCCAGCAATTTCACAGATCTGTGCAGCAAGATTATCCGCAAGACCGAACTCGGCTGCGCCAACTGTTTTAAATCCGACTCGGCCATCGGGCGCTACCACCCGAATGGCCCCATTGTGCAACCTTGTCTGAGCGGGGGGCTTTGGGATGCAGGCGCCAGTATCACTGTGGGAGGCCAACACATTGCCAATTGGATGATTGGGCAGGTGCGCGACGAAACTCAAACTGAAGACAATATGCGGGCTTATGCACGCCAAATTGGCGCTGACGAACCCACCTTCATGGAAGCGTTCCACAAAGTGCCCGCCATGTCGCATGAACATTTTCTTCACATCGCCCAAGCTTTATTCACTTTATCCAATCAACTCTCTTCGTCCGCCTACCAAAACGTTCAACAAGCCCGCTTTATCTCCGAGCGCCAACACGCTGAAGAGGCGCTCAAACGACAGAACAGTTTATTCGCCTCGCTTTTGAAAATATTGCCTTTAGGTATTTTCATGGTAAAAGCCCCTTCCGGAAAACTGTTGGTTGCCAACGAGGCCGCCCTCCATCTACTGGGCCGAGGCATCCTTCCGGATGTCTCAGAACAAAATCTTTCGCAGGTTTATAAAGCACATAAACACGGGAGCCGCGAACCGTATCCTTTGGAAGAGATGCCTATTCTGCTTGGCATGCACGGTAAAACCACTCATGTGGATGACATGGTGGTGGAACGTCCCGATGGAACCAGCACGCTCCTCGAGGTCTTCGGCACCCCGGTGGCAGACGATGAAGGGAAGGTCTGGGCAAGCTTGGTATGCTTCTTTGATATTTCTGAACGCAAAGCGGTCGAAGCGGAGCTTTTGAAAATGCAGAAACTCGCCAGTGTCGGCACTCTCGCTGGCGGCATCGCTCATGATTTCAACAATATCCTGATGGGCTTGTTCGGAAATATTTCTATGGCTAAAACGGAGATCCCCATAGACAGCCCGGGATACAAGCCGCTTGAGGATGCCGAGAAATCCATGTATCGCGCGATTCGCCTTACTAAACAGTTGCTCACCTTTGCCAAAGGCGGCGAACCTGTCAAAGAAGATGTCAGTCTGGAATCCCTGGTCGAAGAGGTCGCGCAATTTGATCTTTCAGGTAGCAACGTGATGCTTGTGTATAAGCAAGCGCCCCACCTGTGGATCGCGAAAGCCGATAAAGGCCAAATCCAACAGGTGATCTCCAACCTCACCATCAACGCCCGTGAAGCCATGCCGAACGGCGGTCATCTATATATTTCTTTGGAAAATTCCGAAATTATGAAGGACAACATTTCCTCTCTTCATCCTGGAAAATATATCAAGGTCATTGTCCGGGATGAAGGCATTGGTA
Source organism: Kiritimatiellia bacterium (assembly GCA_038330175.1). GTDB lineage: Bacteria > Verrucomicrobiota > Kiritimatiellia > CAIKKV01 > CAITUY01 > JAABPW01. The sequence continues at coordinate 29,309 of JBBQNS010000034.1, read as the reverse complement.
TAGACCCAGAAACAATTGACCGGATTTTTGAGCCCTATTTTACCACCAAGCATACAGGAAGTGGTCTGGGACTCGCGACCACCTATTCGATCATCACCAAACACGGCGGCTACATTGAAGTAGCTTCCGAACTGGGCAAAGGCGCCACCTTTACGTTTTACCTGCCTACTTCTGAATCGCAATCCTCCCCGCCGACCAAGGCGATTGTTCCGGAATCCCCGATACCAAAAGCATCAGCCAGAATATTGGTTATGGATGATGAAGAATTTATTCGCATGATCATTCCTCGTTGGCTGAAACGGATCGGCTTTACAGCGGAAACGGCCGCCGACGGTCCTCAAACTGTCACTCTTTACAAACAAGCCTTTGATTCCGGCACGCCTTTCGACGCGGTGATTCTCGATCTCACCATTCCCGGCGGCATCGGCGGGCAGGAGGTATTGCAGGAGATCCTTGCGATAGATCCCAGCGCCAAGGCGATTGTTTCGAGCGGATACGCCGAAAGCCCCATCATGGCGAATTTCTCGAAATACGGATTTAAAGGTGTTCTTGCAAAACCCTATACTGAAGCCCAATTACAAAATCTTTCAAAACAAATTCTGACGCCAAACAATTGCCCCCGGAAGACAGGTTCCGCATGAGCGACCCAAATCCATCAACCCATAAGACTGCCGAGCAACAGGAAACGACTAACCTGTTAAAATACATTCTCTCCGGCTCTCCGGAGAGTACGCTGAAGCCAACATCCTGCTCGAAGAGTGGGCCGCAAAAGCGGGATACCACAACGCCATTTCCAATATTCTAGAACCTACCTTGAACGAAATTGGCAGACGGTGGGACAAGTAGCAGATCAGCCTCGCCGCCGGATATCTCGCGGGAAAAGTTGCGGAGAATATTTTACAACAAGCCCTGTTGCATGAACAGGCGGTCCCCCAATCCAAAGGAACTGCCATCATAGGTAACGTCGAGGACGATTATCATTCGTTGGGGCGAAAACTCGTCGGGATTTTCCTGCTCACCGCCGGCTGGAAGGTGGTCGATCTTGGAAATGATGTAGCACCTGCTACTTTTGTTGATGCCGCCATTGAAAATAAAGCCCGAATCATCGGTGTTTCGGCGATGATGTTTACAACCGCACAGAACATACTATCCTTGCGCAAGGAAATCGATCAACGTGGCCTTAAGAACAAGATCAAACTGGCGGTCGGCGGAGCTGTATTCAAAATCCGGCCGGACTTGGTCTCAGAAGTCGGCGGTGATGGTACTGCGGCCAATGCGATCGATGCCCCCGCACTTTTCGAGAAATTAACCGAAGGGAGTAATCCCTTTTCAACACCTCCTGAACGGATTAAAGCGATTGCAGAAACCATCCGAGCGAGAGAGAACACGCTATGATCCCGATATCCATAATCTGCTGTTCAGTATTGAGACGTGAAGTCCAAGCGATTCTCTGCCAGGATTTCCCGCATGTGATACCGGAATTCCTTGATTCCATGCTGCACATGCACCCAACCCTGCTGCAAGAAACGGTTGAGCAAACCTTGACTCAAGAGATCTTACCTACCCTCATCATCTACGGCGACTGTGGCCCAACCATGCATGACATTGACAAGCGTTTCGTCTGCGCCCGTACTTCCAGCTTAAATTGCGGCGACCTTCTTCTGGGACATGCTAGATATCAGAAACTTCAAAGCGGCCTAGCCTTCCTGTTTTTACCGGAATGGACTGAACGATGGCGCGAAGTCTTCCAGATAGAACTGGGGTTCTCAAATCCTGAATTGGCGCGAATTTTTATGCATGATACACGCAAATCCCTCGTCTATGTAGATACGGGGCTGATTCCCGTGCCGCGATCCACCCTTCGTGAGATTGAAGATTATTTTGCAATGCCCGTTGAAATCCAGAGCGCAACACTGGGCCCTTTACGCGCCAAAATCCACGAAGGAATGCAATTACTTGAACGGATAGCCCATGACCATCTCTAATCCCCTAACCATGATTCTTCAGCAGGATTTGCTGGTTAACATACTCCAGTATTCGGAAGATATCGGCAAATGCGCAGCCCAGATCACATCACAAATCCGCGAGATGATCGGAGCCCGGGCCGTCGCACTTCTGGAACGGAGGGCGGAGGGCCACTATAATCTGTCGGGAGTATGTCCAGTGCGCAGACAGGAGCTATTCAGCAATCCCGTCGTGCAACAACTGGTCGAAGGATTGGCTCAATCCCAGAAGCCTGAATTCATTGAGCCCGGGAAAGGAGAAATGGGCGCCCTCCCTTCCACTCTGGGAATGCAAGCCTCCATCGCCATTCCGCTTCGCGCCCAAGGACAAACTGAAACCACTGGGCTATTCAGTTGAAACCACGGATAATGGGAGCGAGGCTGTAGCGATTTACAAGCAAGCTTCATCCGCTGGCGCTCCCTTTGACGCTCTGATTCTCGATCTCACCGTGCCAGGCGGTTTCGGAGGCCAAGAAGTGATCCGACAAATCCTTGCCATTAATCCTAACGCCATAGCGCTCGCTTCCAGTGGTTATGCCGATGACCCCATTATGGCTGAATTTCTTCCGTCTGGGTTCAAAGGGGCGCTGGTAAAACCCTATACCGATGCCCAACTTCAGGCCCTACTAGCGAAAGTCCTGGCCTCCCCGCCATTGCGTGGCGAATAAGGATCAGACGGCTAAAGCGTTTTCAAGGATGAAGGGCTTGTAACCTGGCTTTCCTGTTGAAGCGTCGCGAGCACACTCGACCCGAAAAATATAAATACGACAACGGCGATCACCATTAAGGTTTTTGCAGCCTTCTTGGGCCCCACTAAACTGAGAGTTCCGGCGATCCAGATAAAACTGAAAGCCAAAGCCGTAATGCCGGCCCGGGCGGCACAGTCCAGAGCATAATGCCAAAACAGAACCCATCTCAGCCATGATGTTACCGGAACCTTCAACCCCTGCTTACGAGCCTCTCCTATGGCTAGATTCCGGGATATGTCGGCGGCTCCTCCCCCATACCGTTCAGCCCGCAACAATACGGCAACCGCATCGGCAGGCCGGTCAACCAGCAATAAAGCGGTTCCCTGATTATAAAATAAATCTGCATTTTTTATTCCCAGATCTACTAGCTTTTGACAACTTCCCGCTGCCGCGAGGAAATCTTTGGGAGTTTGAGCGTAACTTAACCCGGTAAGCGACTCCATCCAGATAAAAGTTCTTTCTGCTGCGGTGGACGCCATGGTTTTGCCCACACCTAGACTGAAAAGCAGTACCAGCAATGACATTCGCGCAAGACGTGAGATTTTGCGCTCGTTCCGATAGGCTTCAACATCGGTCAACATGGTTAATAACTCCCCGATATCCACCTTCACACCTTGTACACCGAATGACGCATCAAAATGACCCTGCATGATCCCGGCAAACCGTTTCGCTAAATCATAAGGGATTCCGCGTTGCACTAGCAGACGCTCCGCTTCACCTGGGGTCAACGCCTCGGCAGACACATTGAAACGATCCGCCAGATAGCCTCGTAATATGCTGCAAATAGCTTGATGCGCGTTATTATCCACCCCTTTATCCGCAAGAGTGTGAATCGCCTTTTGTGCGCGGGAAAATGCTTGTTTTTGTCTTCGAGCCTTCTTCGCGGCAGGACCTTTTCGCCGGATCCACAGCGCCAACCAGCAGGTCAAAAACACTACCGGCCCGAAACCAGCATAAAGCATCAGTTTCACACGGTTCCCGAGGAGAGTGCCTGGCTCGACGCCACTCATGCCCATGCGTATCCCTGCGGGCCGCATAGCTAATTCCAACTCACGATGCAGTTGCGAACCCATATTATTGGTTGAGCCTCCAATGATTTGTGAAGCCGTAATCTCTGCTGCCTGCCGGACTTTCAACGGGATGGGCGTTGAACGCACCGTCTGATAACGACGCTTAGACACATCGTAATACGAGATTTCTACCGGAGGCAGTTCAAACGAACCCGCCTGACGCGGACGAAGCGTATACACATATTGACGCTGATCATTCAGTTTAACGGTTTGAACAGAGTCATCATAGATCTCGAACCGCTCCAGTAACAGAGGCTGCAAGGTCAGCTTGGGAGGCGTAATATTCCGCATCTGGATCGCGCCGGACAGGGTCACGGTAAGTTTAAGCGGATCGCCGACATTGCATGTTTGGGCATCCAGCGAGGCTTCCACCGCAAGATTGCTACCAATGGCTCCAATATAGGAATCCGGTCTATTTTCCTCCGGCGGCGGAATCACACGCACCATTGCCGCAGGACCCACGGCAAATATGGGTCGCGCCACTGCCGTCCCATCCGCCTTTACCTCGACCGGGACCGACCCCTTAAAAAGCAATGGTCCGAACGTATAAGCTCCCTCTGTAAGCGGCGAATAAGGAACGGTAAGCGTGTATTCCCAATAGGTCTGCCCATTTTGCACGTCCTTGCGACTATCGAGCTTGAAGCGGGCCGGCCGGCCTTGCATATTAAACATCTGGCCGAAATCAAACGGATCCCCTTGGGTAGTGTAGTTATTCAGGGTAAACCCAAGTTGATTTGGACCGACAAGATGTCCATTCAGCAGTTTTTGAAAATCCGGCCCCTTGAGGCCATCGATTTCCTGACCATTTAAAAACTCAGCTTCAGCATGAGGGGGATCGGACGGAAACAGCGGCTCCGTATCCTGATATGGCGCAGGTAAAGCTTTGAGCCTTAACTTTATCTGGATTTCAAAAGGTTCATCCACCAAAACAGTGGAACGTGAGGCGGTCAATGAGGCCATCACCAAATCCTGTTGTGTTACGCCCGTAACGGTAACGACCGGCCCCGGGGCGGTGAGCGGGGCTCCATTCACCGTAGTGGTAACCGGGCCAGTAACTAAGGCTCCTTCCAGCGTGGGCGTTAACTTATAGGTGAAAATACGCCCGGTGAACCCTTCACGTTTCATCTGGCCATTCACAATCACGACCGTGTAATGGCTCGCTGACTGGCTGCCTAATAGTTCAGTTGAACAATTTCGGATTGCCGACAGATTCGGTGCGCTGGGATTATCCGCGCCATCCACCTTAACTTCCAGAAGGAACGATTCACCCAGATAAACCCGATCACGACTCGCCGTCACCATCAGACTAGGCGTGGCCGCCAGACCAAGCGAGGCCGCAAGAAACAACATCACCCCAAAAATACCGCACCACCTAACAGCAGCTCCGGGAGGTCGCGCGCTACGAGCGCGACATTGACCCGCAGCGGTCTCATAGCGGCCGCCCTCCCCTAAAACTACATATTGATTGATCACTTACCAGTCTCTTTCGGAAGGGGATAGCGGAATATAGGAATCACGCTCACGTTTTTCCTGTTCATGTTCCTTTTCACGCTGTTTGGCCTTATCCAGCATCCGCTTTAACTCTTCCGGCGACATTTGATCTTTCTTGTCTTCCGGCTTCGGCGGCGGTTTCTGCTGCTTTGACTGGTCCTTTTTCTGATCCTGCGGCGGCGGCTGATCCTGCTTTTGTTTATCTTGCTTTTGATCCTGCTGCTGCTTGTCCTGCTGATTTTTCTCTTTGGGCAGGAGCGCCTCGATCTCCTTCAAGACCGCATAGGCTTTCCGCTGGTCTTCAAGACTAGTACTCCATGCGGAATCGATGGCCTTTTCCGCCGCCGTCTGCAGCGCAACAGCTTGACTGGTCAATTCCACGATTTTCTTGCGATCCTCCGCGGAAAGAATGATCTCCGTCGCATTGGTCCCCGCCACGGCGTTGGTCCCCGACGGCTGAACCGGACGGCTGATTCCCTCTGCGGGGACTTCCTTTTCAAATCGATTCTTAAACAGCCCGGTCAATTCAAGGGCTTCGGACTGTTCGGATTTAACGGCCTGTTTAATTTCAGCCGATGGCGTCATAAGGTTCGGAACCGACAAGGTTATGGCATTGGTTTGCCGCTGGATGTCCTCACGCAGGAGTTGTTGGTAGCCGGCCATTCCTTTCCATAACGTATACACGGCGGCTTCGGCCTTAAGGGCAGGCGTATAGGATGCCCGGTCCAGGTCGCGAAGCGCTTTCGACACCCCGAACATATTGTCCCGGATCGATTCGGCAAAGGCATTAATTTGCGCCATCTGCTGCGGAGCGTTGGTGTTCGAGGATTTGGATTGGGACATAGCCTGAAGTAGCTTTCCCTTGAGTGGAATCATTAAGTCGGCAGTGCGATCCTGCTCAGACGCTAAAGCCTCCAGGGCATCAATCAAGGCGGGAGTGATGTTGGTAAAGGCCGCAGGAATTTCTGCAATAAGTTTACGCTGCTGAAGCAGCATCAGATCCGCCAATGCGCCCGGCGGGGTCTTTCCCTGCTCAGACATCAGGCGTATTATTTTCGCCTGATCCTCAACCTCACCCGTCATTCCGGCTACCACTGCCAGATTCTTGCGGCTTTCGCTATTGTCAGGCTGCTGACGCAACACTTTCTGAAAGGCCGTCCCCGCCTGCTTTAGAGCTTGGACACGTCGATCTGCCTGGGCGGGATCAGGCGGAGTTGCCGCATTCTCTGTCATGGGCGCAGAACCCATTTCAAAAAGGGCACACCCGAGATTATACGCGGCATCGGCACGCAGCTCCCCTTCCCCGCCGGTCAAACTCCGGAACACGTCGCTCGCCTCATCCATCTTCCCCGCCTTGAGCAGGGAACATCCGGCATTGTATAAATAGTCATCCCGATTCGCGCGGGCAGCCGTTTTGGCGGCCGCCTGAAACGCGGCGGCGGCATCTTCATATTTTCCAGCCAGATAGAGCCGTTGCCCCAGCCGGGCTCCCTCCCGACCAGCGGGATAAGTCACCGCCAGCGCATTGGTGCTCTGCGCACCGGACTCAAATGAATTCGTTTGAGCATAAAGCGAAAGCGTTGTGGCGAATAAACCCGTAAGCACTAAAAGGGCCCCAGTCGAGACCCGCCCCCGCTTCGCGTCCCCCTCCAAGGAGGGGAGCTTATTATGATTGATCCCCTCCTTGGAGGTGCTAGGGGTTGGTTTGAGTGAAATGGTCTTTATCTTAGCGCCATTCGGTTTTACCGATAAATGTAACCGTCCCGCAATTTGTCCCCGACTCAAGAAGGCCACCGCCAAAAAGAGAAGCACCGCAGGGACGAGAAAGAATTGGTATCGCTCAATGTATTGGCGCTGTGAGGACTCCTCAAGATCACGGGCCGAAATCCGGCTCAAATGATTTCGATAGAGATCCCCCAACTTGACGTTTGCCAAACCAACCGGAACATAGGCACCCCCTGTTGCTTCGGCAAGATCACGAAGCAGTCCATTATTTAATTTAGAAACCACCTCCTGCCCCTGATAGTTCAAGTTCTGTTTGTTGTTAGCGGCAGCAGGAATGGGCGCGCCTTCACTACTGCCAAACCCGACCGTAAACATCGCCACCCCCTTTTCCTTGGCTTTCGCCGCCGCCTCCATGGCTTTTCCGGCCAGATCATCTCCATCCGAAATTAAAACAATAGCTTTATGGGATCCATCCTCATCATCGAAATTCTGCAACGTCTCCAGAATTGCTCCCCCAATATCGGTTTCACCCACGGGCGCGGAATCCACCCCGACACCTTCCAGCGTCTGCGCCATAAACCCGTAATCTGTTGTTAATGGACAAAGCAAAACAGATCGTCCCCGAAATGCCAGAAGCCCAACCCGGTCCCCCTTTAACTCTTTAACCAGATCCAATAAATCCACCTTGGCGCGCCCCAACCGGCTTGGATGGACGTCCCGGGCAAGCATGGAGCGGGACACATCGAGCACCACCATCAAATCCCGGCCTCGCTGATAGACCGTCTCATCTTGCGCTCCCCATTGAGGCCGTGCGGCGGCAATCAGCGCCAAAATCAGCCCACTTATAAAAAGAGATAACTGCCATAAACGCCGGGCTTGCGCCGGGGCCGGCGCCAACTTGGCGGCCATTTCCGGTGAAACAAACGACCGTCCCGCCGTCTGGCGTCCGGCAAACGCATACCACGCCACGCCGATAACCGGAACGAGCCAGATCAGAAACAAAACCCAGGGATATTGGAATTGCAGGCTCATAAGATGTTTTTTCCCAACCTGGCATTAATGATGGCCCCGATCAGCAACAAGCCTAGACCGGAGAAAATAAAAGCAGGGAAATGTTCATCATATTTATTGAATAGCTCAGTGTTAATGCTGGTTTTCTCAAGCTTACTGATCGCCGCCAACGTCTGATCGAGGCCCTTGGCATCGGTGACATTAAAATATTTTCCACCGGTTGTCGTGGCGATAGAACGAAGCTGGACCTCATCCAACCGCACCTCGGCATATCCAACCGTCTGACGTCCAAACATGTCACGCGCTAAAAACGGAGCTCGCCCGGTCGTACCGATTCCGATGGTGTAAATCTTAATTCCCATGGTTTTGGCCGCCTTTGCCGCCTCTTCAGGCTTGATAATGCCAGCATTGGACTCACCATCCGAAAGCAAAACCATGATTTTGGATTTCACCATCGCCTCCTCCAACCGCGCACATCCCGTGGCGAGCGCATCGCCGATTGCGGTCAACATTTCCTCCTGATTGAGAAGTTGCCCCTCCTTATTGAATTGTTCTTTGGCAATCTCCACCCCCCGTAAACTATGTAAAAGCGCGGAATGATCCAAAGTAAGCGGAACCCGGCTGGACGCAAATCCACCAAATGTGATCAATCCGATGAGATCACCCGGCCGTTGCTTCACGAATTTCGCAAAGGTCTCCTTGACGACGTCGAGCCGGGAGCGTTGCTTGTCCGGCGTGGCAAAATCCAAGGCCTGCATGGAACCGGAACAGTCCACTACCATCTGTATGGCAATGGCATCTGACTTTCGCAGGGTACGCGAAAAAATGGATTGGGGCCGCGCTAAAGCGATAATCAGAAGAACTAATCCGGCAAGAAAAAGCCAGGGGGCGAGGGGCTGGAGTCGCGTCCTCCAGGTTGCCCTATTGGCAGGCAAACGCTGAAAGGCCGAGAACAGGAGTGCTTGCCGCACCCGCCGTCGCAAAACAAACCATCCGGCTATCGCAAGCAGCAGCAGCAACAAAAGAAAATAGGGGCTACCTAGGTGCATCGTTAGATTTGAGATTTAGGATTTGGAATTTGAGAATCAGTTTCAATGTAATTTTTAGCCGTGGAAGTAGCCGTACTCACCGAAGCGGAATCCGGCTGAACCGCCGCATACTTCACTAAATCCGCCGCCTGCATAAATTCGCGCAAGCGCTTTACCACCTCTTTTGAAAACTGCGGATCAGAACTGACTGCGCCCAAAAACTCCTCTGTGGTTTGTTCTGGCGCACGAATGGCATGGGCCCGCTCAATGTAGGACCTTACAATCAGCGTCAGTTCGAAATAGAACTCCTTGACCTGATGCTGCCCGACCAAGTCACGCGCCATCAATTCCGCCAGTTCAAACAGGGCCCGTTCCCGCGGGGACATACGTCGCAACTGAACAGCGCGCCGGATTTTTCGCGCCAAGCGCCAAACCAGATAGCCCAGTGATCCCGCCACTAGCACCAAAAGGGAATAACCTAAAATGCCTTTGAGCCCGGGGTAAATCCAGACCGGCCCGCGAGCGTCCGCAATCTCCTTGCCGGGCGCCTCTTTTAAAAGTGCTTCCACAGGCAATACCACCGGTTTGGTTGGAAACCACTGCTCAACCCCGGTAGCCGGGTCTTTCCAGGTAACGGCCATTGGCGCAATCCGGTACTCATCTGAAATCAAGGGCGTCAACCGGACATTACGAGTTCGCACTGACTTTCCGCCTGAAATGTTTGCGGGTCCATCATAGTTGCCCGCCACCGCAAACCCTTTGACCCGGGTGGCCAAAGCAGGAAGTTTGACCACCACGTTGGTCGGAACAGACATGCTGAGCGTCAACAGAATGTCGCGATCCAGCCGGACCACGGGAGGATCAAACGACAGCGACAGGGATACCCCCCCCAGCGAATTTTCCGATACAAGCGGCTGATTTGCAGGAGCATCCGGGGACGCCGCATGACAGGTTACCGTCAGCAAGCTCACCACAATCCATTTTTTGGGAAAGCTTTTCATCATTTTCATCCCCGTGCGGCCCTGATCTGTCGCTGCCGGAATAACTTATGAATTTCATCCATAAAAGGACGCTCCGTCGATAAATTAAGGGCATCAATCTTGTTTTTCCTGAACATCCTCTTCAAATTATCGGCATCCAGCGCCGCCTTCTCACGGAATGCCTTGCGCAAGTATGGCGAAGAAGTATCCAGCAATTCAAGTTCGCCCGTCTCAGGATCCTGGATTTCAACTAGACCCGCGTCCGGCAATTCAGATTCACGCGGATCGGAAATATTTATACAAATGACATCATGCCGGCGCCCGGTTACGCGAAGTTCATGTTCAAAATCTTTATCCATGAAGTCTGAAATCACAAAGACCACCGTTCGCCGCTTCTGGACCTGATTCAAAAACCGGAGCGCACCTGCCAAATGAGTTCCCCGTCGAGTCTCTTCTGCCGCCAAGACTTCCCGCACCAGCCGCATCACGGCCGTCCGCCCTTTGCGCGGGGGGAAAGAGGCCTCAATCCGGTCACTAAACAAGATCAACCCGACTTTGTCCTGGTTTTTGATGGCCGAAAGCGCAAACAAACAGGTCACCTCGGCAGCCAACTCCGCCTTGGCGCGTTGGCCTGATCCAAACGACTGAGAACCCGATACATCCACCAGGAACATGACAGTCAGTTCACGCTCCTCGCAGTACCGCTTGATGAAGGGAACCCCCATCCGTGCTGTTACATTCCAGTCAATCGACCGGATATCATCGCCGGGGACATATTCCCGGACCTCGTCAAATTCAATTCCCTGTCCTTTGAACACCGAGTGATATTCCCCGGAAAGGTGTTCATCGACGAGCCGGTTGGTGACCACACGGATCTTACCAACCTGCTTCATCAATTCTTTGACGTTGATAGCCATTGTTTTGATCTCGAATTTAAGATATGAGACTTCGGCTTATGGTTATGGCACGGGGATCTCGTTTAATATTTTTGCGATAATATCCTCACTCTTCAGGTTTTCGGCCTCCGCCTCGTACGTCAGGATCAGCCGATGTCGCAAAACATCATAGGCAACTTCCTTAACATCCTGAGGCGTGGCATAGCCGCGCCCATGGAGCAAGGCATTGGCGCGTGCGGCAATGTTCATATTCAAACTGGCGCGGGGCGATCCGCCATATTGAATCAGGTGCCCAATATCGAGTTTGTAATCTGCCGGTTTGCGGGTGGCAAAAACGATATCTAGAATATAATCGGCAACTTTTTCATCACAATAAACCTGATCCAGAATGTCGCGGATCTCAAGAATCTGCTTGCCGGACATCATCGGCTGGATTTTGACGTCCATTTTCCGGGTAAACCGGTTCATAATGCGCCGCTCATCATCCTTTGAGGGATAATCCACACGACATTTGAGCATAAACCGATCAATCTGCGCCTCAGGGAGCGGATAGGTTCCTTCCTGCTCTAATGGATTTTGAGTCGCCATCACCATAAACGGTTCCGGCAAGGGGTAGGTTTTGTCACCAATCGTCACTTGATGTTCTTGCATCGCCTCTAAAAGCGCCGATTGAACTTTGGCCGGCGCGCGATTGATTTCGTCGGCCAGCAAGAGGTTAGTAAAAATGGGACCAAGCCGTGGGGTAAAAGTTCCCTCGCGGGGATTGAAAACCATGGTTCCAATCACATCGGCTGGCAGAAGATCCGGCGTAAAACTGATCCGTTGAAATTTCAAGCCCAAGGCCTGGGCCATGGTCTTAATCGCAGTGGTCTTGGCAAGACCGGGAACCCCCTCGATCAAGAGATGCCCGTTGGAGATAAGCGCAATCAACATTCGATCTAGGAGGCGCTCCTGTCCCACAAGAATTTTATTAACTTCCTGCCGAACGGAATCAATGATCTCTTTTTGCCCGTTGATAATGCTCGCGGTGGCGTTGATATCAGCACTCATAATGTTTCTCCCGTTATAATGGTCTTTACCATTGCTCTTATGCCTGCGTGACTATAAGCGAGTAAAGGCTATTCCCTTGCATCACTTTCGGTCAAGTGGATTTTGGAAGGAATTTCTGAAGGGTCTGCGACTTCGGACACCGCCCCCCATTCCGGATTCCATTGGTATTTTCCTTGCCACCATGACCGCAGGGTCGTACAAATATCAACACTTAAATGGGGGGTCTTATCCATGATAGATTTACGCCAACGGGTATTGCTTTTTTGGGCTTTTTCGGCGCTTGCTTTAAGCGCGACTTCAGTCTGGGCTCAAGTGGCTCGATTTGAATCTTATGGTCTTGAGACTATACCGGAGAATACCAACATCAGGATAGGCCCCTTTTTCTCCGATCTTTCGTTTTTCCAATCTGCCGGAGTTCGCTACATCCGTAGTAGCGGCCCCGGTATGGAATATCTTTACACCGGGCACGCTCCCGGAGAAACCGTCACGCCGGGACAGCCTTCCCGTTACGGGCAGGTGAAAAAAGATGGCATAGAGTTCCCTTTGATTTCACAGTTAACTGCTCGCAATTACTTCCTGATCAGCAAATACCTTGCCGTGGATATTTCCTTTGCTCTAACCTACCAGGCATTCCCGAATGGGACCGAGGACAACACTTTTGACGTTGAGATCATTGATCCCGGCTTCTACGCCCACATGGGCTCCTTTACCTTCGGCGCTTCTAAAGACGCCTGGCTTGGATCCTTCAATGGCCGTAATGTGGAGGCGTTCACCGGCAAGGAAAGCTCCGGCTTCTCTGCCAATTTGTCTGCTGATTTTGAACTTACCCCTTATGTCAGAGGCCGGATTTATGACCGCCCCTCTTATCGGGTAGACTACGTTGACTCGCGCGGTTACCGAGATAATTTAAGCGGTCAACGTTATCCCGTGTTCCAAAATCTAATCGGCGTGGATCTGGATTGGCAAATGGCGCCAGACAAAAGCCTCGGCTATACCTTGAGCCGCACGGACACCATCCCTCAAGACAACAATTATGATATCGCCCGCAGCGTGATTTATCATCAAATGCTGGATTATCGCCAACGCTTTACCCCTCTCACGGCGGGCGGTCTGCGCGCAGATTATTACTGGAGAGACTATCTCGATCAACGAGGCTCGCAATTTCAACAGGATTATTTGAGTTATTTGAGCTCTGCCCTTACAGAAGATACCACCCTTAATATGTCTTTGGGCTATAGCTTGGCCGAAATATCCGGTACAGGCACTTCTTCTTACGAGACCAATGGGTCCTCGGATGTCCTTATTGGCGGAATCGGACTTCAAACGCGCCTTACTGAGAAGTTAAGCCACAGCATTGATTATCGCCGCTACCAGCGTGCCGGGTTTATGGCTGGTTTTGAAGTTAGCGATGCCATTCGCTATAGCGTTCAGTGGACCGATATCGAATCATGGTCGATCGGCTTTACGTCGGCCTACGAAACCGTCACGCCCCGACTGGCAAACGCTGCATCTTATTCCGACTGGGCTAATCAGATTTCAGCTTCACGCCCCTTAACGCGACACTTAACACTAACACTGGCTTCCGCCTATCTCATGCGCATGAATCAAGCGCCTAACGCTGACGAGATCGGCAATGGCAACCTCTTTCTAAGCAATGATTACGACACGTGGGCCTCTACGGTGGGACTGATTCAGACCCTTACCGAACGGTTGAAACTTTACACCTACGCCGAACATCTGGAGCGTATCAGTAGTAGTGAACTGTTGACAGGCACTCGCGATACTATTGGAATGACACTGGGGTACTATTATGATTTCTAAAAAAGACAAAAAAAACATGCCGACCACACATCGGCTTGTCCTTCTTTCTGTTTTTATATTAGTCATCGTATGGATCTGGGTGAATCTACCCCGACTTGCAGCCGGCCAAAACGGAGTTTTATCCTTTTTTCTCGGCTCTCTCTTTGCGCTCCTGCTAATTTTCAGGACGAAACTTGACCTTGAAGGATTTAAACTACCAAGCTGGGGTCTTGGCCTGATAGGGGCGGCCGGAACCCTGATGGCTATCCCAGGAATGATTATCCCCATCCATCAAGCCGAATGGCTTGGGATCCTCCTGATTTTGTATGCGGCACTCGCGTGGGCATTCCCTAGGCGTTATGGGAAGGATTTACTGTTCGCCCTTTTCATTATCTATTGGATTCATCCCATGCCCAGCCAGCTCTTTGGCCCGCTTCAGCTGGCCTTGCAGTCCCTGTCCGTCAAGTTAAGCGAAGGCTTGCTACAATCGTTCAATGTCCGGGTCTGGGGAGATGACTTGGTGTTACACGTGGGAACGCGGGCTTTCGGGGTTCCTGAAGCTTGCAGTGGCATGAAGACGGCCATCACGGTCCTTTTCTGCGGGCTGGGCGTAGGACTCCTGATGCGGTTTGGTAAATGGGCGTTGGCAAGCCTGCTAGGCATTGGCCTGATCCAGGTCTTGCTTCTGAATGTCATCCGCATTTCCGGAATGGTTTGGTTCGGCAAAGACAAGCCGGCAGACTGGAATGATCAGGCCCTACACGACACAATGGGTATTTTCCTGCTTCTTGCCGTGGCACTTATCCATCTTGATGCCATTTTGATGCGCCAATGGTTCGCCTACCGTTATCGTTTAAAAGCCCTTAAAAATATTGATGACGAAGTGGGTGAATATTCAGAAAAAACTAGACGCTGGCCTTCATTCTGGCGTTTCGTGTTTTTATGGTGGAAATATGTCGCCGCTCTCGTAATCGTCGTGACTATTTTTGCTCTACTCCATTTTCGATTAAACGCAGTACACCGCTCTGAAATGATCCGCGGCGTCGCTCAAGGAATGGCTACAGCCGACCCGGAAACAGCTCAACGGGCTGTGCAAGCGGCCCTTCAATTAACGCCGGATAACAGCGATCTCCTGTTGGACCTCGCCAAAATAAAACTGACCCGCGGGAAACAGGAGGAAGCACTCCGCATTGTCCGACGCAAACCGGTTAATGATCGCTCACTTGAAGAACGCGTGCTCGAGGTGCGCGCCCTGCTGGAGCTCAAGCGGATCAAGGAAGCAACCGATGCCGTCGCCCTGTTCCCGCCCTCTTCGCGAAATCTGCCCGGAGTTGCGTTAGTACTGGCGGAATGGTACTCCGTCCTCGATAAACCCAGCGAGGTTGGCACCTATGTCACCTTGGCGGCAAGAGGCATTGGCACGCAAGAACGTATTCGCGCTCTTTTCCTCTATATGGCCGCACGGAATTTATGGGATTCTATCCGCGCTTCTGATTCCGATATCCCCTACGCCACCCCTCTTCAAGGAGTTATCGCCGTGGAAGCACAGCTTCGGATCGGGGCGTTTACCTCTGCGGCAAATGTGTTACGACGAGCCATGCAGGGCCGGCCCCTTGAGCCCCTGTTCTTAAATCCAACCATCCGAATTATGCGTGAGCGCCAGGATCTGGAGTGGCAGCGTTTATTCGAATCCCTATTTATGGTTAATCTGAAAAAACTTAAAGCGACGGATCTAACCTTGGCAATGGACGGCGCATTTTCTATTGGGCGCCCGGATATCGGCTGGCTGGCGTTTGTTCGCTTGTCCACCATCGCCCCAGATGATCCCATACTTTTGATCGCCCCTGCAGAATATGGACGGCAATGGTTTCAGTTCCGCCACGAAACTTTGGGCGTAGCGGGTTATGGCGAAAAAATGATTGATGCTAAACCGTTCTTTCAACTAGCTGCCGCACAATCTCCTTGGAAGGAATTATGGGGACGCATCCCTATGGCTGATGAACTGGGAGGGCTCATCACGCGGGAAGGTTATGAGCGTCAACTCAAGCTCTGCTTGCAGGCCTTGAAGTCTGTGGAAGCTAAGAATGCGCTAGATATGCGCCTTAAACTACTTTGGGCCCGCGTTCTCGGTGACCTTGGAAGATGGCAAGAAGCACACGATAAACTCACCGCATTCGAGGGCGAGACACGCTTTCAGCATTTGCTCTACCTATCGGCGCATGCGGACTTGTACAAGGCACAGGGGGACTGGGAGATGTGCTACGAAACCCTATCAGAATATGTTCGCAACGAATCTCATCCCCCATTAACGGTCTGGCTTGACCTCGCCCAAGCAGCGATGTCGCTTGATCTAGGTTCTTTTGCCATGGGATGCATGGAAGAGGCCCGCCATGATTATCCTGAATCCGAGGAGTGGTCATTAGCAATGGCGGGCATGTGGAGCTTTTTCGGCTTCAACGAAGAGGCTCTCTTTATTGCGAATAACATGAAACACGCTCCGCACCCCTCTTTGCGCGTCAAATTACTTCTTGCGACCGGGCGTATCCAGGAGGGACAAAAACTTTTATTGGTCGAGAATCTCCACAACATTGTCTTGCCTAAACAGCAATCCGAATTACTTCCTCCTGCGGAATGGACTATGGAATGGCGCGGTGGCGAACTTAGCGATTCGGATTATGAACTCGAGCGGAAAGCCTTAAAACCGCGGCAAACCCCGTTCCTAAAATCGCTTTATGCTACTAAAATCGCATGGTATGCCAGCAAGGGACAGGACGGCTCGTCCAATATTGACAAATGGATCAAGCTCGGGCGCAACCCGCGAGAAAAAGCATTTGCATTGAGCGAATTGACGCTCCTGTTGATGCGACAGAGACGGACCTCTGAAGCGGGGACCGCCATTGCCAAAGCACTTGAATTCCAACCCTCTTCCGCCCTCTTTAATCGGCTCAGTGTTCTGCTCAACAAAGATAGTAAAACAACTTCAAAAGCGCTCGCAGCAGCCCCTTTGGACAGCGAATTGTGGCTGGCTAACATCGTCGCCACAACTCTCGCGAAGCCCTCCGCCGGATGGGCTGACCGTGAGATCATGAATGCGGTCGCCAACTCCGTTTACTCTCCGGGGGCATTGGTTCGTGCAGGTGATTTTCTGTTACGTAACGGCCAAACCAACGCGGCGTGCATTGCTGCCCGGGCAGCAATCAAAAATGGGCAAGGCCTGCTTCCGGCTGATGTCCTAGGGGTCACTGCCGCAATCAAAATTAAAGATACCGCCTGGGCCTTAGCTTGCGCCCGGGCAGGCGCGCAACATGCCCTTGAGCCTTGGCCATTTTATAAAATCGTGGTGGGCCTGCAGCTTCGGTCAACTAAAGGCGATCCTGATGTCGTTCAGGCTCTCGAAGGTCTAGCCTCACATTATCCGAAGGAAAACCTTTGGGCCGAGCGCTTGGGTGAAGCTTACTTCCAGAAGGGACAAACCGAACGCGCCCTCGGTATTTTAGAGGACGCCATAGCAAGGGAAGCAGGTCAGGCCCAAGCTTCACCGCGACCCCATCTCCTTGCTGCGGAGGCAGCACGCCGCGAAGGGAACATTCCCCGAGCTATTAAAATCCTTAAGGCCGCCTATATCCGTTATCCAGACAACATAAACGTTTTGAATAACCTTATTTTCACTTTGGCACAGAACCCTATGTTTGTCTCCGAGGCACTTTCTTTACTGCCAACGCTCCTTAACGCCCAGCAGGCCGATTTTGCCATCCATGACACAGCCGCATTGGTTTATATGCGCTCGGGAAATTTAATAGAGGCTGAAAAGCACATGCAAAAGGCTCTCTCTCTTGTCCAAAAAGGAGAATATGCTTGGCTTGAGGTTTATCTCAACGCGGCTGAAACGCAGATCCGGCTTGGTAAACTCCGCGAGGCCCATGAAAGTTTGGCCCTGGTTCTGAAAACCCCTCAGCGCTCCTCCTCCATTGACGCCCGTGCGCGTGAATTGCAGGATGAACTGTCGCGCAAGGAGCGGGAGCAAACCAAGTGGTTCTGAGCCCTGTGGCGCCTCGTTATAAACCCGAAGCTTCGATTATAACGGTCTGTCGATGCTGGCATTTAGGGCACGTCCAGTTGAGCACATAAGGATGCCCAACGGAAGGGGTGTCAACCGTGATTTCCTCAGCCTCAAATCCGCAATTACCGCATTTAATCCTAAAGGTTGTCTTCTCCGTATCCGCCTGGACGATGCCTGCGCCCTTGATCAGGAGTTGAAGCCTGCCAACACTCATGGTGTCGCGCGTTCCCTTGGGAATCCCGATGCAGCCCGATAGCGAAAGGGCTAGCCCGATAAGCACACAAACCGACATAACACGAAACACGATGCTTTTCACGTCTACCCCCTTCCCTTATTGCTCGAAATAAGTATATCCGCGAATTCCCATCTTGTAGGCTTTGACAAAGGCGTTCTTTTCCCGGTGTGTGATCAACCCATTTTTCGCGGCCTTTTCAGCGCGAGCCTTAATGGTTTCCACCATACTGTTCGGGTTATATTCCATGTATTCCAAAATTTCATCCACTCGATCGCCTTTAATCTGCGTCGCTTCTTCGATCCGACCTTTATCATTGATTCGGACATGCAGGACATTTGTGTTTCCCAGCAGATTGTGCATATCCCCGATCGTCTCTTGATACGCACCTGTCAGGAAAATGCCCATGTAATATTCGCGTCCATCCCACTCATGGAGGGGCAGGACATGCTTCACATCATGTAAGTCTATGAATTTGTCGATTTTTCCGTCTGAATCGCAGGTAATGTCTGCCAATACGGCTTTGCGTGTGGGGCGCTGATTCAGCCGGTGAATGGGCATGATCGGGAATAATTGATCAATGGCCCAAAAATCAGGAATGGATTGGAACACGCTGAAATTCCCGTAATAAACGTCGGCGGTAGCCGCATCCAGCCCTTCCAGCTCATCGGGCGTATATTTACGTCCACGCGTCATCTCCGATACCTTGCACACCACATGCCAGAAAATCGTTTCTGCCAACGAGCGTTCGCGTAACGAGATATTCCCATGAAGGAATAATGTTCGCAGCTCATCGCGATAGTAGACGGCATCATGATAGGCTTCTTGCATATTGCGGGGGGACAGGGAATGGCAGACCTCCATCAGATTCTGCAACATCTCATGGGATTCGGCGGACAGCTTCTCAGGAATCCTTAGCGGCTCAAACCGCCTCACATCGAGAATATTAAAAATCAAAACAGAATGATGCGCGGCCGTGGCGCGGCCTGATTCAGTCACAATCGTGGGATGCGGAATACCACACTCATCGAGCGTATTCATCACCGTCTCAACCACTACGGAGGCATATTCAGCTGTTGAATAATTGGTGCTGCAGGCAAAATTGGTATGAGAGCCATCGTAGTCCACTGCCAGACCGCCGCCCATGTTGAGAATGCCCATACCGGCCCCTTCCCGCACCAACTCAACATAAAACCGGCAGGCTTCACGTAAAGCGTTACGAACGCGCCGAATATCCGACACCTGACTGCCCAGGTGGTAGTGCAACATCTGGAGGCAATCCAACATCTTGTGCTGGCGCAGGCTATCCACTACGGCAATAATCTGGCTGGCATCGAGCCCGAATTTACTTCGATCTCCGCCCGATGAATCCCAGTGTCCACCCGCACGGCTCGACAATTTGGTGCGGATGCCGACCACAGGTCGAACCTTCAGGCGTTTAGCGCGTTCAATAATCAAGTCCAGCTCGCTGGGCATCTCGATGACCAAGACGGTGCGGGACCCCATCTTGAGCGCCTGCAGGGCAAGATCTACAAACTCTTCATCCTTGTACCCGTTGCAGATCACAAAGGCCTCGGGATCTTTCATCAACGCCAATGCCGCTATCAGTTCCGCTTTGCTACCGGCCTCAAGGCCGTGGTGATATTCTCGCCCGTACTCCGTGATGTCGCCCACCACTTCATCCTGCTGATTCACCTTGATAGGAAAAACGCCGCGGTACTGCCCTTGATAAGCGGCATCGAAAATAGCCCACCGAAAACTCTCGTTAATCTCTTTGATGCGGGAGGCCAGAATGTTTGAAAAACGGAGCAAAACAGGCATATCCAGTCCGCGGCTGTGACACTCCTCAATCAGGTGCATCAGACTGATCTCAGTCGGGCTCTTGGGGCCATTCGGGCGCACAATGACCTCGCCCCCCGGCGACACGTCGAAATAGCCCTGTCCCCAGTTCCGGATACCGTATAAATCAGCGGAATTCTCTGCCGTCCACCGCGTCAACGCTTCATGCCTCATGTTCCCATTCTCCTAAATACCGACTACAATTAAAGATTAATCCCGTCTCATAGAGCCTAGCTTTAAATTCGGGAAGGCCAAAAACGACAACTCAAACATAATGCGGTAATCGTCCGATCGCTGGCTCCCGTCATCACGAGTATAGCCAGGCAGGTAGCTTCCGCCCAACGCCACTGACATGCAGTCATATTTACGAGTCACAGAGAGCCCCTGCTCCTCCAGAGTGGATGATTGGAATTCGAACCGGTCGTATACCCCAAACTCCCAACGTTTATTCGGGAGCCACGCCAGGTCAGTGGTCAACAGGCTATTGGCATCGACAAGATAACGCTGCTCAATATTCGCGCGCCAGGAATCTCCTTTAAATCGGAGCTGAGTATTGTAGGTTGCCACCTGATCAGCATATAAGTCATACGTGCCATCCATATAGATCTGGAACCATTTCGACAAATTGAATTCGCTTTTCATCCCGACGGTTGAGAAAGGCTCGTCTTTATCCGCTTCCTCGAAACTGTAAGTCGTGAAGAAATCCACATCAGCAAAATCAGCGACCGCGTTCTGACGCTTCGTCTGAAGCCTATTACGCAGTCCAAACCGCAAATCATTCCTCCGATCCAAAGCATCAATTTCATCGAATTGATAAAGCTGGGTAGGTCGCAAATTGGGCTCAGGCATCAGGGTATAATCCGTGTAAGGCTCGATCACATGGCGCAGCCCGGTGCCGAACATATTCTCCTCATTATTCACAACTCGAAACGCGCGGAACGACGTCTCAAGCCCAACATTGAACAAGGAGCGCATATCACTGCCCAAGGCTGTGGCAACATTCGAAACATTGGTTTTAGTCCCGGTGGTGACGCCCCCGGTACTATTTGAGGTGACGGTCGTCACAACCTGCGTGACCGAGCCCCACTCCACGGTCTCGGTATAATAGGTTGCCCGATACCCTGTCCGTGGCGTCACATTCAGAAAGCCAAAGTGCCGGGTGGGGTAATAGAGTTCATGACTGGAATCCGCGCGGCCGGAAGAGTAATCCTCGGCGCCCGATCCATCAGGATAGAGTTTTTGCAGATAAGCAGCAGAGTTCCGGCTCTCATAGTAGAAAGGCGAGTCACTAATCTGACTGCGCTGAACATCAAACGAAAGCTCCGGCAGGCGATCCACCGCCTCATAAAAATCATTCAGCCGTTTATAAGCGGACAGGCTTAGAGTTGTGTTTTCCTCGCGGTGTACAAACGTTGCGTAGTTCTGAGGCTGGAAGCTATTGCGGTATTCCCGTTCGAAGAAATCCTCCAAAATATACTGATCACTCAAATAGGTGAAGTCCGTCAGAAAATAGTCCTTGGGGCCAAACGCCTGCATATGATCCAGCGTCAAACGATAGCGCTGGGAATCAATGATCTGGCCGCGGGTTCCTTTATTGTAGTCCTTTGTCACACCTTGGTCATCGGTATAGTACCCGTAAATACGACCCTTGCCGGTATCGTCATCGTTAACCCAGCCTATTTCTTGACCGATAGCGGGCCCCCGCTCAGTGCGATAGTCCACATGGGTGATGCCGCGTAGATTGGGTGATAACCAGTATTTGGTGGAGGTCAGCAGATAGGCGCCCATCCTCCCTCGATATCCAGCCTGCGCCGAAAACCCCACCGTACGATCATTCAAGGAACTGTACCAATACGGAACATAAAACAGGGGAATTCCTCCGAACCTGAGCACCATATGCCGCGCCACAAAATGATCATTGGGATAGACCCGCACCCGCCGACAATTCATGGTGTAATGGGAGTGCCCCGGCGCGTTGGTACACGTGGTCACCACGGCACGCTTCAATAGAAAATAATCATTGGTTTTGGTCGCGGACATCGCGGTCATTCTGAAGGGATCATATATAGCAGCAAAGCCACTCGTCGCCCAAGTGCCATCCGCCATATTGTAGGTCAATGATTCGCCACGCCACACCATTTTAGCTTTAGTAAACACAACATTTCCCGTAGCCGTCGCGATATCAGCTACTTTGTCAAAAGTGATGGTATTGGCGGAAAGTTTTTCATCGCCACGGGTAACCGTCACACCTCCCGAGGCAATCATGATCTTTCCTGCCTGTTCAAAATCAACGCTGGGCGCCGTTACATCCACCGGGATAGGCGAAGTCGACGAGCCCCCCCCCATGAGTCCAAAGGGATTCGAAGCGGCCTCAGCCAAACCGGCAAAGGCGATAAAAGTTATAGTAGTCCAGACCCATTTCATCGGCATAATTCTCCCGAATTTAGTAAAAATCGTTGTTGCACCATACATTATCCTTTCCCCCAACGCTAGCGCGAAGCAAAAACATTTACCGCCCCCCTTTGCTCAACCCGATCAGGAGGATTCCTACCACAATCCCCGTCAGTGCCAGAGCTTTTTGCCAAATATTTTTTTCTTTAAAAATCAAAGCGCCTAAACCAAAGGAGATCACCACATTACTGCGCCGGACAACGCTCAACAGGGCAATCAGGGAGCCTGGCAGAGCCAATGCATTAAAATAACAGAAATCAGCCAACGCCAATAGAATGCCAATGGCCGGAATAGTCCAGCGCCATTGAAAGGGCGTATGGCGGTGCCGCCGGGGCCACCAGCCAAGGGCAAAAACGGGCCCCAGTATGGCCACTAAATACAAACTGAAATAGGCCTGCACCACCATGGGAGCATAACGGCAGAGCAGATATTTATCATATAGTGAGCTGACGGCACCCAGAATAGTGCCCAGCAAGAGGAGTCCGATCCACCCGTTGCGGATAAATCGAACGCCTTCTTTCTGGCCAACTAGTGAAAGCGCAAAATAGGAGCCCAACGCCGTCATTATTCCACACCACCCTAAAAATGGAAATTTCTCAGAGAATATAAGGATGGCACCAACCACTGTTAAGACGGGCTGAGCCGCGCGAATGGGTGCGCCCAAGGTTATGGGAAGATGCTTATAGGCGAAATATGCGCACACCCAGGATGAGGACACAATCAGCGCCTTCAACAGCAATAACCCGTGCACGCGCAGCGAGACCGAAGCAACATAGGCCCGCCCCATGGCTTCCGGTCCCAGCCACGGGGACAGGGCGGTTAAAACTGCAAAGGGCGCCGCCGTTGAAACGGTAGCCAAGAATAAAACAGGGAGAACCGCATTATTTTGTAAGGATACTTTTCTGCAAACATCATAAAGCCCGAGAAAAACAGCTGATATCAGCCCCAAAATTAACCACATCATGCGCGCAGGGTAGGTAGGGGCGCACTAAATGTCAATGGAACTGGCTTTGAAGAAAATAATGACTTGATAATCAGCGGGTTATATACAAACTTCTTATTCCTTGATTGGTAAAAAAAACTTTTTATCAATTTTATGTGTTTGCCAAACCCTTTTTTACGGGTTTGGGCGCGTTCAAAATAATATTTTTAATAAGGAATAAGTGTCATGGTGGTAAGGATTAAAGATCTTGGCAGATGCGTGCGGGAAACCCAATACGCTGTTCGGGGACCCATTGTAGCACGCGCCGCTGAGCTGGAGCGCGAAGGCCGCGAAATTATTTATTGTAATATTGGCAATCCCCAGTCTTTTGACCAAAAGCCACTGACCTGGGTTCGACAAATCCTCGCCCTCGCTGAATACCCGGAGTTGTTAAACTCCGCAAAACACCTGTTCCCTTCCGATGCTCTGGAAACCGCCCAAATGATTCTCCAGAACACCCAGCACGGTCTGGGCGCTTACACCGAAAGCAAGGGCTTGCGTTTTATTAGGGAAGCCGTGGCGGCATTTATTAAAAAACGAGACGGGATCGAAGCGAATCCCGAGACGATCTATCTAACCGACGGAGCCAGCAAGGGGGTTCAAGCCATCCTTGAAATCCTGATCTCCTCTGATCGCGATGGGATTATGGTTCCTATCCCGCAGTATCCCCTGTATTCAGCTACCATTACCCTCTATGGCGGGCAACGGGTAAGCTATTACCTCGAAGAAAGCACGGGCTGGAAGTTAACCCTCCCCCAGCTGGAGCAGGCTTATCAAAAAGCACGCGCCGAAGGAATCAATGTCAGGGCCATTTGCGTGATCAACCCAGGCAACCCCACAGGGGCGTTACTGGATGAACAGAATATTGAGATGGTCATCAATTTTGCGCGTAAACATCAAATCTCTATCTTGGCCGACGAAGTGTATCAGGACAACGTATACCGGCCTGCAGAATCCTTCATTTCCTTTGCCAAGGTTTTGAGCAAAAATAATATTCAAGATGTGTCTCTATTTAGCTTCTACTCTTGTTCCAAAGGGCTCCTAGGCGAATGCGGGCATCGAGGCGGCTATTTTGAGTGCCGGAATATCCCCGATGACGTACTGGCAGAGATCACCAAAATGCAGTCGGTCTCGTTATGCGCCAATACGGTCGGGCAATTGGTCATCTTTTTGATGTGTACCCCGCCTCGCCCTGGACAGCCTTCTTTTAAAAACTATGTCAAAGAGAGGTCTGTTATCCTCGAAGCCCTGCGAACCCGGGCCAAAATCATGGCTGATGGATTGAACCAAGTGCAGGGCGTTAGCTGCCAACCGGTCGCGGGCGCAATGTATGCCTTTCCGAAAATCACCTTGCCGGCAGGAATGACGGATGACCAATATTGCATGCGCCTTTTAGAACAAACCGGCATTTGTGTGGTTCCTGGCTCGGGCTTCGGTCAGGTTGCCGGCACGCTTCATTTCCGCACAACAATTTTGCCGCCAACTCACAAAATTGAAGCCGTCGTCAAAACGCTTGCTCAATTCCAGCTCAAGCTCATGCAATAATGCGGTACATCTAGCAGCCTTTCGGGCTTGCACAGCCTTCGGGCTCAATAGTCACCACCGGCGGAGACCGCCGGCTCCAATGATTAAAAGCGCGGGCTATCCTCGGTGAATTAAGCAATGGGTAGCACGTGACGCTTGGTTGCTGACGCAAGTTTTATTCTGGAGCCGGCGGTCTCTGCCGGTAGCCCCCCACAGGCACTCACGAGCGGGGGCACGCATGGCGACTTGTAGGAGCAGCGCTTGCGCGCGATGTCCACCCGATGCACGCAATCGCGACACAAGCTCGCTTCCCAGAGGTCACCCCACCACAGTCTGGGGTATATCGTCACTCATTATAAGGGTTCCACTTATTCCTTTTTGCAGCTCGCCTTGGATATAATGTCACCATAAGAGCAAAACGGGTACGTCGAATTTAAGGGAAGTCCTGTAACAGGATGTTTGAAAGGGGTTGAGTTATGAATATCGGTCTGATTCTGACAATTTTACTGATTCTGTTTCTCGTAGGTGCCTTACCTACATGGCCCCATAGCAAGAACTGGGGTTATTATCCAAGCGGAGGCCTTGGACTGGTTGTCTTGATTCTGGTGATATTGCTTCTTTTAGGTCGGATTTAAAGCGGACCAATAAAAAGCGGGAGGAATTATGAAGATGAATCGAAATATTTTCAGTGCTGTAATGGTATTGATCCTAGTGACGGCCTGTCTGTTTTTATCCGGATGCTTTATTACGGGTGGTGAACATTGGCTGTGGATCGGCTAACCATGAAAATAGTACATCCGGGTGAACCCTCTCGAGGGAGAGCTATTGGCGGCGGCGACTTCGCTTTTTTGGCCTATGTGCAGCATATGGCCGCGACGGCCCGCTCTGAACCTGCAAAACAGTTGTTTGACCATTATCTAAAACAAGAAAAACAATTTCAAACGACCAATGGTTCTTCGAACTTGGCTTGAGAATCCAGAGGCTCTTGCAAAACCTCGTTTTGCAAGAGCAGAATCCAGAAGTCAGAATTCAGAATGAGAAACACTATAAGTCTTTCATCATCTGTGTATTGCATTATTCTGGCTCCTGAATGCTGAATTCTGAATTCCCTCTCCATTATCCTCGTGAACTCACTATAATGGCTTATTAACGCCTCTCCTAGGCGCTTTCTACAATTTGCCCCACCATAAGTGGCGTCTTACTCTCCCAAATCCTTGCCTAAGAAACTGGAAGTCTTCCTTAAATCCCTACAGCACCCCTTATTCACGTGGCCCGGCAAGCCTCGCCCTCCAAAAGAAACATCTCGCCTCTATACATCATGTTCTTCTGGAGGGTGAGGCTTGCCGAGCCGCGTGGGCAGGACGAATCAGGCTAGTCCATCGTGGACGGAACGTCCTTAGGCGAGGATTCGGGACTCTCCCCTTGTCTTGACAATCTTTTCCTGAGGAGGAGAATCCCATTATGTGCTACGCCGTTTATATCGGAACCGACACCCCTCAACCAACGTCTGAGTGGGAAAAGGATAACCGCAATATTTATATCAAAGACTTGATAGAGAGAGATTTTCCAGTCCGTACCAATTTCTCTAAACCGTTCATTTATTATGTGGGCTCCAACTTGGGCTGCGGCTGTGGCTTTTTCCCCAACGGCCCCCTTTATCCGGATGACGGCGAAGATATGCAACGGTTTGAAAAGGCGAAACGCAGCCTGAAAGCGCTGGTAGCGTTTATTGAGGAAAACCTGGCTACTGCAGAAACCGTCGAGGTTTTTGTGACATGGGAGGGAAGACAGTCTGAACCGCCCACCCGAAGGCGAACCCTTTCGCCGAACGAATTGTGCGCTAACCCAGAGCCCTTCGGCGAGGAGGGCCAGTTAATGGTGAATGTGCCAATTGAAGAGCAGGACTTCATTGTAATGAAGAAGACCTCGGGTTAATGGACGCATAAAATAAGGGTTTCGCCGATTCTCTTTGCCGGGGGTGGAGTCCATAATGATGCGTAATTAGAAATTAATCACCGCATGATGGCTCTAATCAGTTCTTGCGGCAGTAAAAAAGGAACCAGTAGCATGAATGGCAAATCGGACATAGTGAAGGGCCGGATCAAGGAAGCCGTCGGGGCATTGACCAATAATAACGATCTTCGCAACGAAGGGAAGACCGATCAAGCAATAGGCAAGGTGAAGAACGTCGTCCATAAGACCGTCCAGGATATCCAGAAAGCCGCCGGGAAAAGCATCGATAAGCTCAAGGATGCTGTCAAGTAAGGCAAGGAACGCGTCTAAGGCAGAGAGACCCACCCCTAACCCCTCCAGGGAGGGGATCTCATTGGGGTTCAATCTGTTATGACTGATCCCCTCCCTGGAGGGGTTAGGGGTGGGTCTCGTTCCAAGGTGCCACTTCTAAGGGGATCCTGTATGTGCCCTTGGACTAATGTCGGCGATCATATCGCTCTCCTGACTTTTGTACTTACAAAAGCTGGTTCTACAAACGTCTCACTATTATGACGATTGACCAAAACCCTTCCTCCTGATATGGTTATACCTAACTTGGCCCGAGATATGAAAAAACACACTTACATACCCGAAGACGTTTGCACCCAGGAAATCTCTTTCGAAATTGATAGCGGAGCCGGTATCCTCAAACATGTCCATTTTACGGGGGGATGCTCTGGAAATCTCCAAGCCCTCGGAAAGCTTGTTGAAGGCATGAAGGTCGAAGACGTCATTTCAAAACTCAAGGGAATCGACTGTGATGAGCGGGGCACCTCCTGCTCCGACCAATTATCAAAGGCGTTGGAAAAGGCAATAAACAAGCAGAAGTAATGGGAGTGATTGATATATGGATAAACCTAAAAACCAGTCCGAAAAAATGGCTGAACGTCGTGACAAGGAAATTTCAGACAACGCCGCCCAACTTGCCCATGCTTTAACAAAAACTCTTTCCCGGGCTCCCTTCCAAGGTAAATGCAAATGCGGTATGATGCTGATGGAGTCAGATAGAATTGCTGGAAAGAATCAATATGCCTGTCCTCGCTGTAATCGCAAGGGGGAAGTAGTCCCACCGCCAGCAGTAAAACCATCGAAATAAGAAGAGACCTCCCTTTAGGGGCGATCCCTTCTTACTTAAGCCTATCAGCAGAATTATTTGCTGATGGCTTTATCAACGATATGCGTGCAGGCAACTTTATCAGGTTGTTGCACTGATTTGGCATGGCGTGCACACGGTTTGTGGCCCTCGCCTGATGGGGCAAGCTCACGCCTTTTACGCAAATCATCAGGGTGAACTCCATCGAGGATGCCCTTCACATAATCCGCATCAGGCTCCACCTCTTTTGTGAATATGGAGGAGATTACGGTCCTCCAATGCTTCAGGGATTCTACAGGGTAACCTTCAGCCCCATACATTTCGGCCTTGGAGGGGTTGTAGCCCCTGATCAGCCCAGCAGTGGACAGTAGCAGGAAAGTTTCGCTAACCGTTTCTTTTGTCAATTCATCCGAAACCTGAGCAGGGAAAAGGAAATTGTCGCAGGAATAAATGCACAGGCACAATTGAGCGGCAAAATCATACTCGATGCCACTGGGGAACTTGTCTCGGAGATAGGCATACAGGTTCAATTTATACCGTCCCTTCGCGTCCCCACCTTTACCGCATACAGGAACTCATCAATTCGTTTTAAATCCCGCTTCACGTTGTCAGAATTGGAGCGGTTGCCTCGGAAATCCTCATACGCTCTTTTGGTCAGCAGGAATTTGCCAACGTCCGGAGTCCCAGCACAAACGGTATCGGCATTAAGATCGAAACATGAAAAAGAAACGGCTTCTGGGTTATCAGTGACAGGCCGGAACACAATGGTGCATTTTCCTTTCCCCTTAATCGCAAGTGAGGAGAGTTTATCATCAATAACCTTGGAAAATTCCGAGTTCCTGAAAACATCATACGATCTATCAGCGGGTAATTTTGAGTAATCCGTTTTCATATTGTTGAGGACTCTACACTTTCTTGACGGTCACTTCAAGCTCTGCAGCATTCCTAACAGACCACTAGCAGCCTGTCGGGCTTCGCATCTGTGGGGGGCTACCGGCGAAGACCGCCGGCTCCAGAATATAATTTGTGTCAACAAACAAGCGCCACGTGCTGCCCATTGCTTAATTCACCGAGGATAGCCCTCGCTTTTAATCTTTGGAGCCGGCGGTCTCCGCCGGTGGTGCCGCTGGATAATATGATCGCCAATATTAGGCTATCGGCACGTCGCAAGCGACGGCCCTACATAAAACGTAGATGCGCCCCAGGCTATTTTCGAACTACGGCTGGATAAGTTGCCGGACGGAAAGCAGTCCCGCCAGCGAAATAATAATCCACAACGCAACTCCTTGAATCATTGCCCTCGCGCCAACTGTCCGGATGGCTTCTCGTGATA
>JBBQNS010000033.1:0-32213 GCA_038330175.1 Kiritimatiellia bacterium | reverse complement strand
GGGAAGGGGCAGGAAAGCCTCCAAGGATCCACCCGTTCCCATGCCCTGCCATCGGCGGACTAACCGCGCCCCTTCTCCTTGGCAGACTGAACGCGCCCCTCCGGCTTCGCCGGGGGCGCGTTTACTTTGTCAATCGAGGTTCCTCTATTTCTCGTAACCTTTTCGCATACCATTCATTGACATAGCAGGCATTACTGATCATAATGGCTTCCTGATTTTGCGAGTATTGCATCTATGTCTGAAAGGATTTTTCTCTTAATGCATCCGAAAATAAATCATTTGATCCAGTTACAAGAACTCTCGTTAATTCGCGCTGAACAAAAAGCACATCGTGGTGGACACCGGTTGGACGAACTCACTGCCGCCATCAGCGACCTGACCGCCCAGCTCACTCCTGAAATTCAAGCCCTTGTCCTGCGCATGCAGAAGCGCGACTCCATTATTATTGCGCCTATGACCAATGGGGCTTGCAATGCCTGCGGCATGCGCTTGCCGACCAGTCATGTCCAACAGGTCAAAGTTTCCGATCAATTGCAGGTATGCCCTATCTGTACCCGCCTCCTCTATTTTCAAGAAGGCCTGCCCCGGAACGTGGGTAAAGCCGCCAAACATACTGAGCCTCGTAAAGTCGGTGTGGCGCGTTTCTCCTCGCCTGCACTCATGATCCCCCGCTTAACGGCCACGACGCGTGATGACGCGATTCGTGAGCTTGCCCAGAAAATGCAGGAAGTGGGCGTGGTGGATGCGGCCGACAAGCTGATCGAAGCCGCGCTGAAGCGCGAAGCCATTGTTAGCACGGCTTTGGAACATACCTTGGCGTTTCCCCATGTCCGTGGCGTTGAAGGCGGCGGCCTTACTTTAGGGCTGGGTATTAGCGCCAAAGGCATCAAGTTTGATGAGAATGATAAAGGTCTTACGAAAATCATTTTCTTCATGGTCATTCCGACGGCGGCCAGTGCATTTTATCTCAAGCTGCTCGCCGGTTTGGCGGAAACGTTTGGGGATGCCGATGCGCGTAAGGCTTTGAGCGCCGAGGAAAGTCCCGAAAAACTTTGGAAGTCGCTCATCAAGCTGACTAAGAAGACGATTCAGTAATTTTGGCCGTCTCTTCGCAAGACATGGGTAACATTAAAATTGTTTTGGTGGGCCCCTTGTATGGCGGAAACGTGGGGTCGGTTTGCCGGGCCATGGCGAATACGGGACTCTCGGAGTTGACGCTAGTTTCTCCTGCGGCCACCCTAGATTATAACGAAGCCAAAATGATGGCGGTCGCGGCGGGGGATATTCTCGAGCGCCGGACAGAAGTGGCGTCGTTGGAAGAGGCCGTCGGCGAGTGTGGCCTAGTGATGGGAACGACGGTGCGTCCGGGTTTATACCGCCAGCATGTAAAATCCCCGAGAGACTGGGCTCCCGATATTCTGGCTTCCGCCTCCGTCAGTAAAGTGGCCTTGGTCTTTGGTCGCGAGAACTGTGGCTTGACCAATGAGGAGTTGGCGATCTGCACCAATCTCATTCAGATCCCCACTTCACCCGAATATCCTTCGCTCAATCTCTCGCAAGCTGTTCTGATTTGTTGCTATGAATTATATGTTGCCTCCGGGACGTTCGAGCCGCCCGTTGAGAAATCGCCGGAATGTTCCACCAAAACGCGTGAGCACATGTTCAGAATGTGGCACGATATGTTAATGGAGGTGGGCTTCATGAATGAGCAAAAAGCCGAACACATGATGCTGGGCGTTCGTCGGATTTTTTCGCGTTCGCCGCTTACCACTGATGATGTAAATATCCTCATGGGGATTGCGCGTCAGACGCTCTGGAAAGCCCGGCAGGGTGGCGGAAGTCCGCCATTAGATCATGAATGAACAAGCTGCGACTCCTACCTCCTTGACGACGGGTTCCGTGTGGGCCGCCCTGATGGGGCTTGCCTGGCCGATGTTTGTCAGTACGACGCTTCAAAATTTGCAAAGTGTCATTGGGCTTTTCTGGGTGGGTCGACTCGGGTCTGATTCCGTGGCGGCTTTGGCCATGAGCGGTACCATTCTGATGATGTTGTTTCCCGTAGTGATGGGGTTGGCCACCGGCACGATTGCGATTGTGTCGCGTAGTGTGGGGGCCGGGAATACGAAAGAGGCGGCCGAGGTAGGCGGCCAATCTCTGATCGCAGCTTTAATCTGCGGTATTGTGGCGGGTGTGGCGGGCTGGTATTGGGCGGGCGACATTTTTCGTTGGCAGGGCGCGACGGGCGAGGTGGCCCGATTAGGCACTCAATATATGGAGATCTCCTTTCTCGGGAGCTTCACGGTATTTATTCTTTTTATTGGCAGTAGCATTCTTCAAGCCTCAGGGAACACCGTCATCCCGATGTATGCCATGGTCTTGGCCACACTGCTTAACCTGGTTTTAGATCCCATTTTTATTTTCGGATTGCTGGGTATGCCGCGTCTGGGCGTTGAGGGGGCGGCCCTGTCGATGGTTTTAGCGCAGTGTGTGGCAATGGTGGTGATTCTGCGTGCGCTGGCAAAAGGGAAAAGCGGAGTGAAGGTGGGCCTAGCGGCTTGGAAACTCCGCATAGAGCCCATTTGGCGCATTATGAAAGTGGGCATCCCCAGCTCGGGTCAGATGCTATCGCGCAGTCTAATGAGTGTGGGGCTGATGTGGATTGTCGCCACTTACGGGACGAATGCGGTGGCCGCTTACGGGATCGGAGTCCGATTTCACATGATGGCGCTGATGCCGGCCTTTGTGTTGGGGAATGCGGCGGGGGCGATTGTCGGGCAGAATCTGGGGGCTGGGCAGCCTGAGCGCGCCTCGCGGGTGGCGTGGTTGGCTACCGGGCTAGATGCCATCATCATGCTGGTACTGGCTTTAGGGCTCACCCTTTTTGCAGAACCGCTGATTCGGCTATTTGATGCCTCGCCAGAAGTCGTTGCCATGGGAGCCAGTTATTTGCGAATCGCCTCTTTTTTCCATGTGTTTGCCGCGCTTTCCATCGTGCTAGGGCGTGCGCTGCAAGGGGCCGGGGATACGGTCGCCCCCATGGTGACCACCATTGTCGGATTATGGGGGGTTCAAATTCCGCTGGCGGTTATTTTGGCACGCTATATGACTTCGCCCACCGATGGAATATGGTGGTCAGTTGGCATTGCCATCATGGTGAATGGTCTGATGGTGGCATTTTGGTTTATGACGGGACGCTGGAAGCATAAAAAAGTGTGATTTCTCCATTTATTTTTAGCAATTATTATTGACGTTAGGCTTTTCACCCGTAGAGTATATATCCATTCAACAGGCCATAAGGTCTCAATAAAGGAGAAAACCATGATCGTATCGACAAAACAGTTATTCAAGCACGCCTATGGCAAGTATGCCATTGGTGCATACAATATTAACAATCTTGAACAGACAATGGGTTTGTTTCAGGGCAACGTTGACAGCAAGGCTCCCTTCATCATCCAGTTATCTAAGGGTGCCCGCGACTATACCAATAAGGCGATGTTGGAAGCCATGATCCGTGCGGCAGACGAAATCTTCCCGGACGCGATCTTTGCCGTACATCTGGATCACGGTGACGAAGCCACCTGCATGGACTGCATCAAAAGCGGCTTTTATAGCTCGGTCATGATTGACGCGAGTGCGGAATCATTCGAGAAAAACATCGAGATCACCAAGCGCGTGTCCGATGCGGCGCATGCCAAGGGCATTGCGGTTGAAGCCGAACTGGGCAAATTGGGCGGCGTGGAGGAGCATGTCTCCGTGGCCGAAGCCGATGCCAAGTTGACGAATCCCGCGCAGGCGGAAGAGTTTGTCAAGAAGAGTGGTTGCGACAGTCTGGCCTGTGCCATTGGCACCAGCCACGGCGCATTCAAATTCAGTGGCTCGCAGGGTCTGCATTTCGATGTCTTGTCAGAGATTCAAAAGCGTTTGCCAAATTTTCCCCTCGTGATGCACGGCTCCAGCTCGGTGCCGCAGGACGAAGTCGCCCGCATTAACGCCGCCGGTGGCCAGATCAGTGGCGCCAAGGGTGTCAACGCGGATGAGTTCAAGCGCGCCGCCCAGTTGGGTGTGACCAAGATCAACATTGATACGGATGGCCGTTTGGTCTGGTGCCGCGTGCACCGCGAATCGTTCAAGACCGATCCCAAGAACTTCGACCTTCGTCCTCCGGGAAAAGTGTTCATGAAGGAATACGCGAAGTTCATCGCGGCGAAGAACGAGAAGCTTGGCAGTGCCGGGCAGCTCGACGAAATTCGCAAGCTGGTGAAGTAAGGTCTGGTTTTGTTGTATGAAGGCGCTCAGGAATTCCCGAGCGCCTTTTTTAATTAGAACATCTTACAACGACGCGCTGCAACTCGCTTCCGAACCTGATCCGATATACATTTCATGTGCTTTTTGGCAGGAGCCCCATGACGTTGGACAAGGGATAGCCGGGATTTCCCAGCATTGAGAAATACCACAACCAGGATTGCAGATACTTAGCATCTGTAATCACTATCTGCTGCTCCGCATTTCCAGCGGCATCATAATTTAAGAACACCATTTCCGACGCACTGTAGCTCGACTGCACCAGCCGGTGTTGAGCGTCATAGGTATAAGTGATCGTCGCGGCAGAAGAAGTACGCCCAAAGACCAAGACTACAATAATGCAGATCAAAACTCGCAAATGTTCATTTTTCATTTTTTCCCCTTTACGCCCTTGTGTCGTTAACCCTCTTTTATGTCGATTCGTTTCAGGATATCAGCAAAAATATTCCCGCCAGTTTCAATACTGGAGTTCTCTGTATTCACTGCGGCGATAAGTAGATATCGCCCTTTCCAGACGTACCCCCGATAATGCTTTTTTGGGGGGCTCTCCTTATCAACATGCACGAAGGAAAACCCATGCCATCCGTTATTGTCAACATTTACACGTTTCTGTTCCTTATCATAAAATGGTTTGGCATATGTTTCAAGTTCCTCTGCTGTCGCGCTAGCGGTTTCGCCCCGCAAAACGATCAGTCGCACTTCATACTGACCCGGCATGCATAACGTAACGTAGTCTCGACTGGTCTCAACAGTTGCTTCTTCCGGGATTTTTAAAGACCACCATTCAGTATTGAAAACACGCATATATCCCCTTTACTGTGGAATAGGTAAGCGAACCGGGTTTCGTCCAGAAAGATCAACCGGCGACGGCAAGACAACATCACCTATGTCATTCCTTCGTAGCTGATTAAGCGGCACATCAAATTCAATCACTTCGTCAGCACGCCTCGCGCCAGTCCCTAAAATTTCCGCTTGTGTCGAGGACACCACTCCCGGCTTCTCTGCCGACAATCCATAAACTAACCGGTCAGAAGTCTGTGACACCAGCTGCCTATCGGCCATGATGCTGTCAGCAGCCGTAGTGCTAGTCGCATGCTGAACTCTGACAATTGAACTTTCTGTGGCATGATCAGCCGCACGTATTGCGCCTGCATTTGGCAGTAATCCACCAGCCAGCGTGTCTAAGGTCAAGGTGGCTCCGGCCAATACTTTCCACCCCATTCCCGCATTAGGATCAGTTAACGTCCAGATATCCATGGCCTGCCCAACACCTGGCGCCGAACCCGCAGCCATTGTTGCCAACGGTCCACTAACCGCAATCGCAACATCGAAATCCGTCACTGTAGGGCTGTAGATGTTTCCACCAATAATCTGATAACTCTGTGCCGCACCGTATTCTGGCATATTGAACTCTATACGATTTTCCCGCCCACACTTACCTTCGGGGTCAATCAGGGCCAATGGATTCCCTATGCAATAGGCAAACAAGTTCGCCCCACCCGCCATGCCAGCGGGATCACTACTCAGCCACCGTTTCAGCCGGGCATCGTAATACCGCGCACCCATCTTATAAAGGCTGCCGCCCTCCCACGTCACGCCCCCGCCACCAACGAAGGTGAAAGCGGTCGTATTCGTTCCGGTACGACCAAGCAATTCACCCCACGGCGAATAGGCAAACTGGTCGCTGACGCTGCCGGATGAATCCGTCATCGCCAGTGTGGATCCGATTTCATCGGCGTGAACATAATGAACGGTGCTGTTGGCTTCAATCTGCGCCAACAGACCAACGCCCGGTGCCCAGATATAATATCGAATGGCTGTGTTGCTTTCGTCCGTCTCCATCAGGGGAACCCGCAATCGACCCACCCGGTCAACAACCAGCCGGTGCGTGACCAACTCGTCTGTCCTGACCGTGCGTGCCCCGAGTCCGTCATAGCCGAGTTCCAGTCCCCATGAAGGCATCGGTGGGGTATCCGTCCAGAGATTCGTCTGCCGCAACCCGGTGTATTCCACGAGCCGCCCGGCATCATTCCACACCAAGCCGTTCTCCGAATTCCATGACCGGTATCCCTCGCTGACGTTGGTAACCTGGCCTTCCTGATTGTAACTCGGCGTGTAACCGCGCCACCGCTCAGGAATAACGTACTCATCACGGCGGGCTAGACCTGTCAACCTGTCGGCCTTATCGCTGGTGTGCGTTTGCCAAGTATCTGGAGGTTCTACCTCCAGCCCAGCGGCAATAACCTCCCGTGTCTTGAGCCCGGCAAGGTTCCGCTCGAATGAGCGACTGATGAACGGTGTGCCGCTCTTGCTGTGAACGAGGTTCGTCAACTGCCCATCGGCATTGTAGCCGCGTGTGTGGCTGACGCCATTAGGGTACTGGATGCCGGAAAGCCGGTTTCCGCCATCGTAGCTGAACGTCCACGTTCGACCTGCC
The DNA here is from genome assembly GCA_038330175.1 of Kiritimatiellia bacterium. Lineage (GTDB taxonomy): Bacteria > Verrucomicrobiota > Kiritimatiellia > CAIKKV01 > CAITUY01 > JAABPW01. Next base: position 25,474 of record JBBQNS010000033.1, on the reverse strand, counting down.
CAGTCCGTGACTGAGGTGAGCCTGCCCGCCGTAGCCCAGTCATACTTCACGGTATGATTGCTGGATACGCTATGCGGGAGGGGGGCGCGGGGGGAGGATATCGGAACAATGCCGCGTACTTCATCGGCAATGCCTGAAGCGGCGACAGGATGATGGGGAATAGAGGCGTAGGCCACACCGCAGGGTAAGCCGATCAAATACAGTATTGTAAAAATCCACCGCATCGGAGCTCTGTCAAATGTTACTTGTTACGATGTGAACCCACTAACCCGTGGTTTCTCAATAGCACGGAATGTCCCGGTTGGTTTTGCGGGCGTTTTATAAATATTGTTATCGTAAAAAAAGAATGTGGCTTGCCTTAGTTACTGTGGAGGTACTAACTGGTTAAAAATATCATGCAGCGACTCTGCTTTGGGATCATTCAAAAGTTGTGAATGCCCGTCATTCAAGTATCGTAGCTCCAATATCCCTTTGTTGTCTGAGCAATCTACCTGCCGTACTCCATCAATAACGGCTAACATACCAAATATGCTTTGCCGCGACGTGAGTTCAATAACGGCCTTCACTTTATCTCTATCAAATTCAGAAAGTTGATTAAACCATTCAGACAACTCCTGCATTTGCAGGGATGGACTTCGCCCTGGAGGTTTCTGCATAATGGACACACAACCGGACACAGTCGAATCGTATACCACTTCACTTATCTTTTCTGTGAATTCTATCGATGTCATCTCGTGAATACCTCCGGATACATTTGTTGGTTTAACTGAATCAGTTGCTGAAGACTCGAATTTGGCGTTTCTGAAAAATTACGAAGATTACGAATGTCTGTTGCCAGAATATCGCGAGGAGTCATCGTAGTTGTGCCTCTGATGGTCGGTATCAAGCCATGCTCAATTTCTGGAAGAGCGATTGCTGGACCAGTAGCGCGACTGTATCCAGGAATAAGTTGTTCTAGCGGGGTTGCTTGCCCAACATGGTGAATATCCAGAGTATCACCTGCTACTGACCGCGCTCTTAGCACATTAGCGGCTCCAACCTCATAAGCTTGAACTTCACTCCCTGCAACACGCGACAATGCCATACCTTCCATCCGCAAAGACCCACCAAATATTCCGACCGCTCCCAATGTGCCCACCACTGCATCATCATACGGAATCGGCGCTCTGGCAGCCCATGCCATACGGCTTTCTGGCGTAGTTCCCGTTACCCCATCCATGATCCGGTCAGGCAGCGCCATCATGTTGCCGACCGAAGAAATCAACGTGCCTACAGAGATTCCTATCATACCGCCAATCACTCTGTTCTGCTGCGCGAATTCTCCCCACATCAGACTGCCGATGGATTCCCCGCACAACCCTAACATATCTACCCAATACAGAGGATTGCCATTGCCATAGGAAAATAGGTTCGCTCCGCCCGCAAGCCCTAACGGGTCGGAGGAGGTGAACCGCATTAGACTGGAATGATAAAGACGGTAAGGCATCCGATAGACACCACCACCCTCGGCCACCACACCCCCCCCACCCAACCACTGGAACATGATATCGGTCGTTCCCGTTCTGTTCAGTGTCGTCCCATAAGGCGAATAGAACCACTGATCGGTCACAGTGCCGTTGGTTGATGTCAAAGCCAACACATTTCCTTGCCCGTCAGCGTGGGCATAAAACACAACCCCATTGCTTCCAACCTGTGAAATCAAACCCTTGCCCCACACGTAATAGACCAACACCGCACTATTGCTCGCGCAGGTCATCAGTAGACGTGAACCATCAAACACATCGATATAGGTGACTCCATTGACGATTCGCTTGGCAACTTTGCCATCGCCAGAATAGAAAAAAGAACGGCTTCCAATTATAGCAGACTGGAGATTGGTCACACGGTTGTCAGAGTCATATCCCATCGTCATGCCAGCCCCATCAGCCAGCATATTGCCGTTCAGGTCATTCGTCGGCACTGTGGTTGTCCATGTAGCTGAATCGGGATAGGTCTTTGAGTTGATCGCGGTTAGCCTGTCAGCCGCATCCTGCGTCAACCGGTTTATATTCGGCGATAATACCGGTAGCAGTCCGGCAGTCACATCTTCCTGCAACCGATCACCGACCGCATCCAGAACGAAATCGCGATCAACAAAGGCCCCGCCATTAATTGCGTACGCAACCCCGGTCAGCCGCGAGGCCTCGTCCCATGTGAATGCACTCGTAACGCCATTGGGATAAACGGTTCCGGTGGGACTGTGGACGGCATTGTAGGTGTAATTGACGGTTCGCCCGCCCCAATCAGCGACGCTCACAAGCTGGTCGGCATTATCAAATGTGTTCGTTACCGTGAGGCCGCCGGGGTAGACTACACGCGTCCGGTTACCCTTGAGGTCATAAACATAAGCCACCGTGGAGGTAAACGCACCTACCACACTGACTGATTGTGACGGCCAGTTCATGTTGTTATAGGCAATGCCCGTTCCGCCTAGCGCGTTCACGGCATTGGTCAATGCCCGGTTCTTGTTGTAGGAGAAGGTATTGGTTCCCCCACCGGGATAAATCGTCTTCTGGAGGCTGTTGACCGCGTTGTACTGATATTGAATCACTGCACCGTTTGCATTTGTCTGAGCCAGAAAATTGCCAGTCGCGTCAAATACACGGGAAACCCGGTTGCTCAGCGGATCGGTTACAGACCGCTGGCGGTTCATTCCGTCGAACGTCATTGTCATCCGGCGGCTTTCTCCATTGACGTAGGCGGTAAGGTTACCAAACCTGTCCCGCTCAAAGTGCTCCGTAACACCATCGGGCTTGATTGTAGCCGTGCGCCGCCCCAAGGCGTCGAATTGGAACTGCGCGCGATAGCCATCGGCATCTGTTGTTGAGATCAGGCGCCCGCCTACGTCGAAAACCGAACTAACAGATCGCGTTGTGCCGCCCACCACATCCCAGACATTTGTCGCACGGTTTAAAGAATCGTATTGCGTATGCGCAACATGCCCGAGCGCATTGGTCACGGCAATAACGTTCCCGTTCTGATCAAGGGCAAACCAAGTCTCCTTGCCAAGTGAGTTAACGGTGCCAATCAGTCTCCCGGCCATATCGTACCGGTTGCTGGTCACATGCCCGAGCGGATCAGTGAAGGCACAAAGTCGGTCACGGGAGTCATAACCGAACAAATTGGTTCCGCCGTTTGGCAGAATTTCCATGAAGATATTGCGGGTCGGTGTCCAGACGAACTGGTTAGTGTTCCCGTTGCGGTCAATGGCCTTGATCCTTGATTCCGCCGAATCATAGACATTACTGGCCACGGCCCCAAGCGCATCCCGGCCGGAAGTCAGCAATCGCCGCTTGTCATAGGTGAATGAATTCGTCTGTACATTGGCGTCCACGACCGCCGTAACGTCGCCCCATGCGTTATATTGATTGCTGACAGTCCCGCCATCGGTGCGGGTGATGCTGGCCAGCATTCCGGCACTGTTGTATGTGTAACTCACCGTCCGGCCACCAGCAACCGTGGATTGCGGCAGACCACTGGAATAATAGGTCATACTGGTTACATTGCTCAGGGCGTCAACGACATTCGTCATGTGGTGCTTGGAATCGTATCCATAACGCGTGATATTTACCAGTGGGTCGGTCACCGAAGTCAGATGGAAACCGATGTCGTAGGCATAGGCAGTACGGTTTGTTAGCGCATCAATCCTATTCGTGATGTTGTGATTGTCATCGTACTGAAAAACCGCTGTAGAGCCGCGCGCGTCGATGTTCGTGACGAGATGGCCCTGCGAGTCATAAACGCGATAGGTGCGATTGCTGAGGGCATCCTGAGTGCCAAGGTTACGCCCGTCATCATCAAAAAAATGGATCGTCCGACCACCCTGCGGATCTTCCTCTACACCGCGCCAGCCGCTGACGAAGAAGTTCCATACATTGCTTGCGCCGTTTATCTGGCTCTGGACTTTGGATACGGAATCATAGGTGTTACTGATCGTGAGGCGCGCTAGCGGGTCGCACATCGTCACAAGACAACGGTTGGTATCGTAAGTCATCGTCCAGGTATTGGAGCCAAGGTCGAGCATCGATGTGAGGTTGTTGCTGGTATAAGCATAGGATACGGACCGGCTGGCGTTGTCGCTGACCTTGGTAATAATACCGTTGGTGTAGGTGAACGCAAAACTCCGACCAAAACTATTGCTGACCGTCGTGAGATTAGTTGAGGCGTCATAGACAAAATTCACACTGTTGCTATCAACATCGCGCCAAACCGAAACAGTGCCATTCGAGTTGAACGTGTAGGTCGCGCCAAAACGTTCCTGTAGCGCGAAAGAAGCTCCTTGTTTGCTGAGGGTTGTCGTGACGCCCGACGGTGCCACGTAGGATCCGTCGGGAAGCTTGACGAATTCGAGGGAACGCGCACCAAATCTGACAATGGCACTATTATTGATGACTTGATCCATGCCCCATTTGGTGGCAAGTGAGGCGGCTACCCAATCATGCACATCCGGGGTGCCATGCATGAGATCGAGGGTGATGATGCTCTGTGCGATGAGCGGTGTGGCATCCTCGGGGCGGCGCAGACCAAAGGCTGGATCGCCTTGACTCACCGTTGTCACCCCGATGTCGTAGTTGTGCGTCCACCCGTAACCCATTGCCGCTTTTCGATAGTTTTGTCCGCTGTTGTAGTTTCTAGCCAGCGTGAGTCCGCCCAGTCCCTGGCCGTTACCTATAGTAATGTCCGCTCGTTCTACAATAAAGTTTCCGGTGTTTAGATCTACTGGATCCGCGCCAGTGGTGGCGGGCACATTGGCCGAAGGCCAATAGGTGTAAGTTGTGGAGACTGTGTTGACGCTGGAATTGACGTTGAAGGGACCGGTCGTTCCGGCATAACCACCGTTGTATCCTCCGGATATAGTCATGCCCATGCCCCAGTTTAAGGCATCTTCGTAATAATCCACATAACCAAGCCCGACCCACTGCTGATTCGTGATCTTGCCGTCTTCGGGCAGTACAAAGGTATGGCCGGCGTTGATGCTGGCTTCGATTTGAGATTTCTGCGACGTCGCGTAGTTAACCAGTGCTGTTTTAACCATACTTGACCAATTGGCGCTGGTCGCCAGAAAGGATTTCTTGCCGTTGGCATTGCTGATCTGCAGTAGTTTTATTGTTGATGCACATTTCTTGTCGCTACCTTGACTCTCCTCCAGAGTTCCATGTTCGAGCGCGCTCGCGTAGAGCGTAACCGCCTTGAACCAGGCTTTCTCATCGGCATTGGATTGGATGCCTGAATTGACACTGACCGAAACACCGGGGATATCTACATAATAGCCGTTCTCCTGTGCAATAATGCCGATGAAGTGATGGGCGTACCCGACAACATCCGACAACTGGCTGAAGAGTAGGCGAGAGAGGTGCCATTGCTGCAAACCGGACAAAGCCGTAACCTCCAGTCCGCCAGCAAAGACCGATTCCGCGTTAGTGGATAGGCCAGAAGCGATGTCACGCGCCAGTTGGTTGTTGGCGACAGCAATAACTTTTGGCGAGATCCCTTCGAAATCATGCATAATGACGTAACGGTTTCCGCTGACCATCTTAAATCCATTTGAAGAGTCGCCGTAACCGGCGGTCGCATAAGGGTGGTCCACCCATACAGAAAGGGTATTGGTAGAACCGACCGTGGTCACGTTGCCAGTGGCGACGACGGTTCCCGCAAGCCTTAACTGCGGGCGGAAACCGTTGGTTGAATCGTAATAAAGCGAAAGGCGTTTACCCGCAATCTCGTAGCCATTGAATGTCTTGTCTATCCCCGCATGTTGCACACGAAGCGTTACATTGTTGCCAACGGGAATGTGATCCCATGTATCGGGAGTGGCCCAGAAGGAAATAGCTTTCGGCAGGTTGGTGGGGTAAGCCGAGAGTGTTTCGGACAGCAGCTGCCGCCCGCCAATAAGTTGCTGGACGGTCATCAAGGGATTGTTGGTTTGGATGAATCTCACCAGGTTAGTGGTGTAGGAGGTCAGGCATGCCGCAATGTTAGTCTCGTTGGCATTCTTTATGTAATCGGTGGTTATGGTAGCGCCGTTTGTGACACTTGTAAGAAATGCCGATTCGGTGTAACCCATGGCCGCACGAATATCGGGCCGTTGGAAATTTTGATAGGTCTTGAAAGCGGGATCAAGGGTGAACCATGTGCCGCCGATTTGCGCTTCGACCCATACGCGTTGCATTAGATAGTTGGTGCTATCGCCATAGATCCATCCGCCCGGATTCCCTCCGGTGGGAATGACATTTGTAACCGCATCGGATTGAACGCCGAGCCAAGCACCCAAATCCGCTCGCCTGTACTTGACTAGGCCGCATCCAAAACGAGTGGTGTAGCCTGCCGTGCGAAGTAGCGAAGTCAAGAGAGCGGCCTGATCCCAATCATTACCGCGACCAGCCATGAGGCAGCCGTTAGCGCCATTGTGCAACCCGTAAATAGGAGGGTCGTACGCGATGTGATTGCGCACATACTCATAGATTTGCTTTGGGTCGTTGTCGAGGGCTCGTGCAAGCGCCTTGATCTGCGGCGTGGCTTCGGTCTCGTTGGTGGTAACGGACGTTCCGCTCGCCGAGAGTAGCGCCATTACGCCTCCGCTTTTGCCAGGAGTATAACTCTGGCTTGGAGGGGGGGCCTCCACACGCCATTCGGCGAATACAGAGGGTGCAAAGAAAAGTGCGGACAATAGGATTGCGAAAATACTTGCGAATTGTGCCGTCAAGCAGCGTCGCCTAAAAATGTAATGTCTCATGGTTGTTTTCTTCCTCTGTAAAGATTTCAGGGGTTTTGAATGGTCACTTCGTCGCAATAGAGGCTTTCACCGACACCACTTCGCAAGTACATGCCAGTGACCTGACTGATCGCGTTGTCTTTGAAGCCCAAGTTGTTCAGTTTTTCGACACCGTTCACGTATAGTTTCCACGTCTTGGCGGCGTTGTTCTGCTCGACCTTGAGCGTGACCCACTGGCTAGTCAGTAGTGTGTTGGTGGCGGTGATCCACGTTCCGCCTCCGGTCCCGTTGCCATTGAATGCCATGATGCCTTGCGTTGGGTCGAAACTCACAAGGGCGCTGGCGGCAAAGTCCAGATTGGTCGGCGGCGACAGGATGGCCGTTCCCCAGTAGAGGCATGCCTCAGCAGTCACAACAGTATCGGTAGACGCAACGCCATGAAGCATGGCTTCGCCACCGCCTGCCGCCTGCGCGGCCTGTATACCAGACTTGGCTCGGACATTCTGAACCTGGACGCCGGAAGAAGAGAGCCAGCCTTGTTGCCCATTGAGATTGCCAAGCGAGTAGGAGTTCGTCTGTTCGAACCCGGTCATAAACGGCAGGAAAGAATTTTGCGTGGCAATGGGATCGGTGTGGTAGAGGTGAATTTCCGCGCCGTCGAGTATCCCGTCGCCGTCCGTATCCGAGTTAGTGGGACAGGTACCAGCGTGATACTCGTCGAAATTGGACAGTCCGTCATTGTCAAGGTCAGCGCCAAGTTCATAGATGGCATGCACCTCATTGCTTGACCACTCGCCGGGATAAACTCGCACGTCATCCATAAGGCCCGCGAAAAAGTTTGACGGGGTCGCCCCGGAAGCCGAGCCAAGCCGCAGAACATTGGGGTCATGGGACAATGTTCCGAACCCCTGTCCCCAATCGTAATTGGTGGTGGCCACCCGAATGCCATTGACATAGAGCGACTGTGCGGAACCTCCGAAAGTGCCAGCCACATGGATCGGAACATCAGAGGTGAGAGCACAGGCATAGCGCAGGGACTTTATCCCGGATGCGCCCACCGTAAAGGTGACCGCACCCGTCTCATATCCAAGGCTGTACCCGGCACTCCCGCCCGGCACGCGCTTACTCAGGAACATGGCCGCTCCGTTTGTGTAGAGCTGGTTGGGCTTGATCCATAGCCCCACGCTCACGTTGTTGGGCTTGAGCACCGTGCTGTCAGGCACTTCCACATAAGCATTGGTCCCGTTCAGTTGCAGCCCATTGCTGATGATTCCCGTTACCCATGCATTCGAACCATTCATCAGCACGCCGTAATTGGCGTTGGCTGTGGTGTCGAGAACATTGATACCGCCTCCTTCGTCAAGTTTCCACCATGCCACCGCGCCATCTTCGCCGCCATGCAAGGGATCAAGTCCGTAGCGGACTTCCCACCAGTCGGGAATTCCATCGCCATCTGCATCCGGATCGGCCAGCGTGATATCCTGTCCCGTGAGATTGGCGTCCAGAAAAACCGGATTACTGTTGTGGCTGCCCCACGCCTCCCAGGAGGTCAGCTGGCCATCGCCATTGCTGTCACGCCAAGCCCGTATCCAATAGTTGGTGTTAGGCGGCAGGTGCGTGATGGTGAATGCGCCTAGATTGGTAATCGTGTCCGAATGAAACCAGGACCAGTCAGTCCCATTGGTGCAGGCCACCACATGGATCGTTCCTGTCTGTGGGCCGGTGTAGGTGATTGTGCCGCTCAGGTTCCAAGGATGACTGAGGCTATTCGTGGGGTTGGTATTGGCGTCATATTCTTCCTGATTCGTGTACTCGTCACCATCGGGATCAATGAGGTTGGTTGTACCGCCGAACCAGGCAATCTCCCGCCAGTCAGGGATGTTTTTGGTGTTACTATCAGGATCAGCCAGGGTAATATCTTGGCCACCCAGTCGGTTGGTGATGACAATGGTAACGTTGGTCAGAATACCACGGGCTTCGGGATCATTTGTGGCCCCGTTCCCGTTGCTATCCAGCCAGGCTTTTAACCAGTAGTTGGTTTGTTCAAGATCGGGAATTCTGTAGGTCAGCGGGAAGCCGCTTGTCGACGAAGTATAACTATGAGTGGTGTCCCAGCTATTGGAACTGGTAACCGCGATCACCCAAACCGTTCCGGTCTGTCGGCCAGAATATAAAATGGTGCCCAACACATTGGCTGGATCATTGGGATCGAGCGGATTATGACCATGCGCGACCTCCCAGCCATCCCCGCAACCATCATCATCCGTGTCGAATTTGTTGGGGTCGGTTCCGATAGACAATTCACCAATTACATAGATGCTTCCGTTGCTGGTTATGCCGCCGGGATACGTGTTCGTCGTCACGACTCCGCTGTAACCGTCTACAAGTCCATCATTATCACTATCCACCAAATCGGGATTACTGCGATTGATCAAAGCTTCTCGCCCGTCATTAATTCCGTCACCATCTGTATCTTTGGTACTACCAACGGCATAAAATTGAATCGTATAACTGGAGCCGTTCGTCGCCGCCGTATCTACCCAAGCCAAGCTGTTTGTGCCGACTGTTGCCAAGTTTGTGTCGAGGACAGTCCAACAATGAGTCATAAGGTTAGATGAACCAAACATTTCTAGACAATTAGTAAAGGTGTCGGGATAGTCCACCCGAATGAATTTACCGGTACTAACCATACTAATTTCCGCAATCACGATATTGGTATCAGAGCCCGCCATTCGCATCATGGACATTCCGCCGCCCAATAATGAAGACCTAGCAACAGTCGAAGAAGCTTCGCGTGTCAGAACATCCAGCAAAGTGGCCACAGCATTTTCTGCGTAGGTTTCGATATAGGCATCTGGAATCAAGGATATATCCATCTCCACATGCGAAGGGTCGAGCCAGTTTTCGATCTCCTCACGTCTCTGAGCGGTACAGTTGGGCTGGTATATTTCGGGATGAATTCGACGCGCCAACCAGCGATGATCATAATCGTTTCGCGGCTTAAAAATATAAAAGACGTTGCCGTTCGTATCCAAAACTTGGATTTCCCGGGGTTCCCGAACTTCTCGAACTTTAAGGTGGTAGACCGGGCTACCATTCTCAAGTTCATATACCAATCCTTTCAGAAATGATTCTGGAAAGGTTTCTGGATCGAAGGAACACATTCCACCAGGAAAGGACAATGGCTTGGTCATACCAGGAACAAATAGCTGAATTGTATTCTCTTGAAGCGCGTACAGCCGTTCAACCAGAAAGGCAGGACTATCGGCAACATTAGTTTTAAGCTCGTCAATAATACGAGACTGACGCTCAGAAATGATTATTTGGCTGATCCCTGAAATAGCCCATACGGAAACACCAGCAAGAAATAGACCTACTATGGCTGTAAGCGTAATGGCGCGAACCCGAACCCTTCCTGTCTTATTACTCCAAGGCATAAATATCCTTTCCTATTACTGAGGGGGTCAGCGAAACCAGTCTCGTGTCATGAATAAAAATTCGCGTTTCTTAGTAAAAGTAGCACTGAGTATCAATGCATCAAAATACAAATTGTCCCTTTCCTTTTTTTGGGCGGAATTGTTGTAAACGGTAACTTCTATTCAGTTTCTGTCTACAAAAATCACTATCAGGCATTTCCTGATGCCAGGATCAGGGAATGCCTGATGCAGCAAGGATTGCTGGGGAAATTCTCGGAAATTAAGCATCCGTGCCTTCATTCTTGTTTCCGCAGTTCCGCCCTGTTACCGTCGTACCTCACATGACCATTCCGGAGTTCATAGCAAAGTGGCGCAAGGTGGAGCTGAAAGAGCGGTCCGCCGCTCAAGAGCATTTTATTGACCTCTGCAACGTTTTCGAGCACCCCACTCCCGCCGCCGCTGATCCCACTGGTGAAAGCTTCTGCTTTGAAAGGGGTGCGGCCAAGCATGGGGGTGGCGACGGTTTCGCGGATGTATGGAAGCTCGGCTTTTCCGGCTGGGAGTATAAGGGCAAACATAAGGATCTGTCTGATGCTTATGACCAACTTCACCGGCACCGTTTCGGCCACCTACGACATCCCGCTGGAAAGTCTGGGCGAACCCCGCAATATCGAAATCATGCGCGCCGTCTTCCACAATCCCGAGGCGCTTCGCCCCGGCCGCACCAGCACCACTGTCACCCAGGACGCCGCCCGGCACTTTGCCGAAATCGCCGCCGCCATGCGCCAGCGTGGCCTTGACCCCGCCGCTGTCGCCCATTTCCTTGACCGAATTGTATTCTGCCTTTTCGCCGAAGACACCGGCCTCTTGCCCAATATGGTATTCACGCGCATTGTGGAGCGATCCCGTGGCGACCCCGCACGCTTTTGCAAGATATTGGGCCAACTTTTCGACACGATGGCCACCGGCGGTGACTTCGGTCTTGAATCCATCCGGTATTTCAACGGAAACCTTTTTGATGACCCGCCTACGCAAAGCTCCGGCGCGGCATGCCCGCCATCGATAGGTTCCGGTGTGGCAAATCGTACCGTTTTGGCCCTTTCTGCTGACGAAATGAAGCGCATTGCCGTTGCGGCCGAACTCGACTGGAGTTCCGTTGACCCCTCCATCTTCGGCACCCTGTTTGAACGTGGCCTTGACCCAGCCAAACGGTCACAACTTGGGGCGCACTTCACCAGCCGAAGTGATATTGAACTCGTAGTTGATGCCGTGATCATGACCGTACTGCGCCGGGAGTGGGTCGAATCGCGTGACATCATTAATACTCTACTCACCACTGGACGGAAAACACCCACCACATCAAAGACACTGGCGAAAACGCTGAACGCCGCCGTCACGAAGAAGGCAAAGGGCGAAGCTGGAAATATCCTGCTTCGCTTTCTTGACCGCTTGCAACATGTGCGGATTCTTGATCCGGCTTGCGGCTCGGGTAACTTTCTTTATGTCGCCTTGCTCCGCCTCAAAGACTTGGAAAAAGAGGTCATCCTGTTCGGCAATGATAACGGACTTGGTGCTTTCCTTCCCATGGTCGACCCCTCGCAACTCTACGGCATCGAAATTAATCCTTACGCCCATGACCTAGCCCAAATGACAGTCTGGATTGGCTGGCTCCAATGGATTCGTGTGAACGGTTTCGGATTCCCCGCTGATCCTATTCTGAGATCCCTCACCGGCTTACCCCGCTTCGTGGCAACAACGCGCGTTTCCAAGTTTCGCTTGTTTGCTTGGCTTAATGGCAACACGCTTCCAGATAGTGCCCTCATTGTGTTCGCCCGTTCTGACGATTTATTCTTCGGCGTTCTCCACTCCCACTTTCACGAAGTATGGGCCTTACGAATGGGCACCCGCTTAGAGACACGACCTCGGTACACCCCATCTACATGCTTCGAGACATTCCCTTTCCCGCCCGGTGTGCTGGACAACGCCCCCACCACGCCCACTCTTGCAGCCATCTCAGCCGCCGCAAAGGATTTGAACGAATTGCGGGAAAACTGGTTGAACCCATCCGAGTGGACACGGACAGAAACACTGGAGTTTCCCGGCACGGTGGGCGGCCCTTGGGATCGCTACATTGACATGTCCACTGTCACGGATCGCGGCTCGTTCAAGGTGGGAGCGGTGCGTTATCCGCGCCTAGTGCCGCGTGACGCCGAATGCGCCGCACGGCTCAAGAACCGTACCTTGACCAAACTCTACAACGAACGTCCCGCATGGCTTGCCGCCTGCCATGCAAAACTTGATGCTGCCGTTGCAGCCGCCTACGGTTGGCCCGTTCGGCAAGCTCAGGGCGAGCCCGGCGACCTCACAGACGATCAAATCCTTGAACGCCTCCTAGCGCTGAATCAAGCGGCGACCAGTTGACCTACTGGAAAGGCCAGTCCAGTCAACTGGACTGGATTCTCGGATTTCCTAAGAAAGTAACCGTATTTTGCTCTCATTTTGGCTTCATCCCGCGAATGATTTAATCATGGAAGCCGGGAAGACGGGCAAGATGTGCGGCTTTGGGCGAAGCGGGCTGGAAGCCCTTATTCATTTTGGCAGGCCTGCCCGCATCGCTACGCGAAGCGTTTAAGGAGGGCGGGCGCTACGAACCCGCCATTGGCACCATACAGGCGAAGAGAATGTCGCGCTCATAGCGCGCGACCTCCTGGAAAAGGCCCGCGCCTACATACACGTGCAGGCCTTTTTTCAATGTTTATTGGGGTTTCACGGGGTTTCCAGTCCAAAGAAAGATAGCAGGGGGATGGGGCTGCCAGGTAAGCAGCCGGAATTGTCAGGTTTCCGGTTCTGTTTTCTGCGCTTGAGCGCAAGCCGCCAACACGCTACCTTCCTGCCCCATGCGACAGTCTGTAAATTTAGTGAATTGCCCCGATTATGCTTCCGTTCCAGGAGCGCTGGCGCGCTTGTTGGCCGGAATGGGGGGGATGGGGCACTTTGTCAAACCCGGTCAATCGGTTCTGATCAAGCCCAATCTTCTTTCCGATCATGTTCCGGAAGATGCGGTGACGACCCACCCTGAGGTGGTTCGTGCCTTGATTCGAATGGTTAAAACTACCGGTGCCATACCTTGGGTGGCCGACAGCCCTGCGATGGTTGCCGATTTAAAGCGGGTCTGGGAACGAACGGGGATAGAAGCCGTGTGCCGTGAAGAGAATGTCTCGCTGGTAAACCTGGAAAAAGCTGGCTCTAAAAGCTTTGAAGAAAATGGCATTCATTTCACGATCGCTACGCCCGTGCTGGAGGCCGATGCCATTATTACCGTTCCCAAGGTGAAAACGCATGTTCTGACCGGGCTCACGGGGGCTATGAAAAACCTCTACGGAACCGTGCCCGGACTTCAAAAAACATCCTTTCATAAGATGTATCCCTATCCGGAAGATTTCGCCCGATTGCTGGTCGCCATTTTCCGGCGTGTAAAGCCGGTGTTGGCGGTGGCTGACGGGGTAATCGGTATGGAAGGCAACGGCCCTTCAGCAGGCCTTCCCATTCAGCTTGGTTTTCTCGCCGCTTCGTCTGATGCCATTGCGTTGGATGTAATACTCTGCCGGACGCTGGGGCTGGATCCTCGGAATGTGATTCATCTTGCCGCTGCGCGCGAAGCGGGGCTTGGTATCCAGGATTGGAACCAAATCACTGTAGGGGGTGACGTGGCGATTCATGCTCTAGCCCCACGAAAGTATCGCCTTCCTGCTACGGTGCCGATTCAGTATGTGCCCCGTTGGCTATTGAAATTAGTCGAACCCTACATCTGGCATCGACCACGTTTTCTAGCCAACTGTGTTTCTTGTGGGAAATGTGTCAAGGCCTGTCCGGCGGAAGCGCTGGCGATGACGCCTGGGCAGCGCCCAGTATTGACGCCGGCCAAATGTATTGCCTGCTGTTGCTGTCATGAGATGTGTCCGGTGCATGCGATCGAGATGCAGCCGAGTCCTTTTTTTAAATTTGCACGAAAATTTACGGCAGGGCGGAAGACCGTGAGCAGCGGGCCATAAAAAATATGAAATACCGAGTAAAGCATCTTATCGAATATGGATTGATCAGGACGATGGCGGGATTGGTCAATGTCTTGCCCTATCGGCTGGCATTGTTCGTTGGCTGGAAATGGGCCTGGCTGGGGTTCCATGTGCTGCGGTTTCGGCGGGCTGAGGCTGATCGGCGCATGGTCGAGGTGTTCGGGGATCGGTTCACTCCGCGCGAGCGCCGCAAAATCGCCTGGCTCTCCCTCCGGAATGTGATGTTCACTGCGGTTGATATCATGCGGACCCCCTACATAACGCAAGCGAAACTAGACAAGATCTCGGATTATCAACAGCCCATCGAGTTATTGCTGGCTCATCATCAGACGGGACGCGGCGGGGTATTTGCATTGCCTCACATGGGCGCCTGGGAACTTCCTGGTCGAGCCATGACGTTGCGGGGAATTCCTTTTTTCTCTGTAGCGGGCAAGCAACGAAACCCTCTTTTCGATTATTATTTGAATACGACCCGCGAAAAATCAGGAATGCCCATTCTGATGCGAGGCGCCTCGACGTTAAAAGATATTATTAGAAGGTTGAAGTCGGGCCAGATGTTGGCGATTTTGCCTGATGTCCGCATGCGGACTGAAGCCGTTAAGGTTAAGTTTCTGGGGAAGGAAGCCAATATCGGCGGCGGAATGGCGATGTTCGCACGTCATGCCAATGTGCCGATTTTCCCGGTTATTGTCACGCGGGTGGGTTGGGCGAAGCACGTGGCACATATCTATCCTCCCGTGTGGTCTAATCCCGTTTTAGACAAAGATGAAGATATCCGCCAAATGAGTCAGGCGGTGATGAATATCGTGTCAGAAGCTATCATGGCCCACCCGGAGCAGTGGTTCTGGTACAATAAACGCTGGGTGTTGGAGCCGGTGGAAGAGGGAGGAGTTTAGAGTTGCGAGTTGCGAGTTGAGGGGCGGGAGTATGAAATCGATATTATGACAGCAGGATTTGGACAAACGCTTGCGGTGGTCGCGGTGCTGCTGTTTTTACTCAACATTCCTTTTGGGTGCTGGCGTGACGGTAGTCGCAAGTTTTCGCTTTCTTGGATTTTGGCGGTTCACGTGCCGGTTCTGATGGGGATTGGCCTGAGGGTCCTGTCCCATCTGGGATGGCATCTCAGCACGTTTCCCGTCTTGATTGGATCCTACTTTCTGGGACAGTTTCTCGGTGGACGATTGCATCGGTGGTGGTTGCGAAAACATTAGAGGGAGCAGGGAATGTCAAAGTGAACCAGCATACGGATTCCGGAAATGATGCGACGGCCTCATTGCATGGGGACCATCCCAGGCCAACGGTCTACCATGCTGTGGATGGGGCGATTGTGGGACATAACCGAGGTAGATTTAACAATCGACCGCTTTACGGGAATAACCAGAATGATGTGATTTTAGGTGGCGACCGCCCTGTGATTCGGTTCGGCCGTAAACCGATGATGTTTGGGGCGATGATGGTGGGAGTCATTCGCGGGAATCATTCTGTCTGGTGCCATGAGGCTGCGGATATCACGGTAGCGTACCGAGCCGGCCATCTACAATGGACGGTTCGCGATGCAGCCCTGCCGGGGTTGAATATCATGCTGGATGTCGTGCCGACAGTCGCAGAAACCGGGATGGCCGTACGGGTTCAGGTCGAGGGGGCGCATCCGTCCGATCAGTTGGTTTGGGCATTCGGGGGGAGTCAGCGCGGGGTGGATCCTAATGCTGATTTTGATGCGGTGGTTCATGAGGAGGCAATCACCTCCCTCGGTTTCCCTTTCAAAAGTTGCCTCGGTAACGTGGTGGGCCCGTCTGGAAAATGTTTTTTTGTAGAACCGGCTCCCGTGGATTCGGAGCAAGGGGGAGTGCCCCAATACCGTGCGCTTGGCCGCTGCAGCCAGGACTCGCAGGCGCTTATCGGTGATGCTAGGCAAGGCACCAGTCCCGTGACCGTGTTGGGCAGTGTCCCTAGCGACAGTCCATTACTGTATGGCTCCTTCCCGCTTTCGGATGCGCCCGTTTTTTGGGAAATTCATGGTGGGGTGAGGGACGAGCAACCGGAGCTGACTCATGAGCCGGCGGAGGCGTTCACTCGAGGGTTGACGCGTGCTCGGGAATTGGCCGAACGGGTGACCGTTTTGACTCCTGAGCCACGGCTAGACGCGCTGGCGTCAGCCTCTGTCGCGGCCATCGATGGTTTATGGTATCCGCCGTTTTTTGTGCACAGCGCCATGCTTTGGAACATGCCGTTTGCTGGCTGGCGAGTCATGTATGGAGCCACGATGTATGGCTGGCATGAACGCGTTCGAGCGGCGTGTCGGCCCTATTGCGTGTCACAGGTGGTGGAGTCGGATAAGGTCAAGGCTCAGCCGGATCCCAACTGTCTGGGATCTATCCAGGGATCAGATTCGCGCTTTTACGGCAAAGGTCGCGTTACATTAAATGCGGGCATGTACGACATGCAGTCGCAGCTTTTTGACCAGTTGATCCGAGAGTGGTATTGGACGGCCGATCCTGAATTAGAGGCGATGCTCCGTCCTGCACTGGACCTCCATTTGGAATGGCTACAGGAATGCTTCGATCCTGATGGCGATGGGGCCTATGAAAGCTATATCAACGCCTGGCCCACTGATTCCGTGTGGTACAACGGTGGCGGCTCTGCCGAAGCAACCAGTTACGCCTACAACGGTCATCGGGCTGCCTTGGCCATGGCACGCCGGGCAGGTGATCAGAGCGCCATGACCCGCCATCAGGCGGCGCTGGAGCGGATCCATTCGGGACTCTTTGAACAGTTATGGGTGAAGGAGGAAGGGCATTCCGGAAAGTGCCGGGAACAGGGTGGGCACCGGCGTCTGCACGAGGATGCGTGGCTTTATGGCGTGTTCCTGCCGATCGATGCGGGACTGCTGTCGGAGGAACAGGCGGCCAGTTCCCTTTATTATTCAGAATGGGCTTTTCAGAACGACCGCAAGCCCTACGGCGGGCGCATGGTGTGGAACTCCAACTGGGTGCCGGGAATCTGGTCGGTTCGGTATGATTGGCCGGGTGACAACTATCACCTAGCGCTAGCCTATTTCCAGGCGGGCCAGGGCGATGAAGGGTGGGATGTCTTTTCTGGAACATTTCTGGGAAGCGCCTACGAAACGATGGGATTGGGAAATCTCGGCCATAAGGTTGGGGGTGGCGATTTTGGCGACTGTTCGAACATGTTCGCCCGTACGCTGGTGGAGGGTTTGTTCGGGTACCGGCCAGACTATCCTGCCGGCTTTGTGACCCTTGCGCCGACCTTTCCTTCCACTTGGGATCAGGCGTCGATCCACGTCCCAGATGTTTCATTGACGTATCAGCGGACGGGCAAAACGATAGCCCTCGCGGTCACCCTTGCGCGACCGGCCGCTATGAAAATTGTGGTGCCGATCCGGGCTGGTGCCGTGACTAGTGTTCAGGCCGATGGAGCACCCTGCCCTTACGAAGTGGTCCCGGGGTTTGGATGCAGTCAGGTGGTGATCAAGCTCAGCGAGCGAGCCGGTGCCAACATTGGCCTCATCGTGGATGAACCCATTGCACAAGGCCTGGCGATACATAGTAATGGAATTTTGGGTAATGAAGTGGAGTACGATGTCGGGGATTATCCGATCACGGCATTCTCCGATCCGCAGGGGATGTTGATGGAGGCGAGACTCGAAGAGGGACGCCTGAAAGGGCGCCTCGCGGGCCGGGTTGGGCATCATCAGGTGATGGTGACGGTTCAGGTGGGGGCGTTAACTCAGTGGCGACTGGTACGCGTACGCATTGACGATCCGGCCGCCGTGGCGCAGGCCGCCGCCGCCGCGCTTGTAGAGGTTCCGGTCGGCGTGGAGTGGAAGTGCGTTAGCCTGGATGCCGTCATGAATGCCGATGTCAGGCGTATTTTTCAGCAGCAGTATTTGTCGCCTCGTCCCGAGACAGTTTCTGTGCGTCTCGGAACGGACGGGTGGTCGCCTTGGCCAGTACGATTCTGGAACCTTAAACCGCCAACCCTAGAGCTGGACCACGTGCCGGTGCTACTCGATCAGGGGTGTTTACGGACGCCCGAGGGGGCATGCTTTAAATGGTCCGATGCGGCGCTGAACATCGCCTTCGCTTCGCAATGGGACAACTATCCGACTTGTGTGCAGGTGCCGGTTGACTTGCGGGGTGATGCCGTCTGGCTACTGGTTTGCGGTTCAACCAATCCGATGCAGTGTCAGATTGCCAACGCGGTTATTCGGTTTCGATATGATGATGGCGTGGTGGACTTGTTGGAGCTTGTACCCCCTCGCAATTTTTGGGCCTTGGCCCCGATGGAGATCTCTGGATCAGCTTCGGGCCAGCTTGGCCGTGCGGATTACGATCACCCGATCGACGCGTTCTGTGTACCGCGCCCCTATCCGTCAGCCGTTTGGCTGGGCCAGAACTGCCGTGCGATGGTCTATGGCCGACGATTAAGGAACGGGCACATCCTGAAGGAGGTCACACTGGAGGTCCTCTCCCAGGAGGTGGTGATCGGGTTAATGGGCGTGAGCGTGATGAATCCCTGTTAAGCCAATGTTTTGTTATTGAATCTTTTGAACTCGGCGTAGGCCTCGGTCCAGCGAGCTTCGTCTTGGGGCTGGAAAGAGCGGATCGGGAAGGCCTCTCGGATGAAAGGCTGGGCCTCTCGCATCGATTTGATGATGCCCAAGCCCATCGCCTGGACCATGCAATTGCCGATGGCGGTGGCTTCCTCGGGTCCGGCAGAGACAGGCAAGCCAATGGCGTTGGCCGCGAATTGGTTGAGCGTGGTATTCTTAGAGCCCCCGCCAACAATATAAACCCTCTTGTTCGGTGTGCCAGAGACCTTCGAGAGGATCTCATTCACATAGCGGTATTTCATGGCCAGACTTTCGTAGACCACGCGGAGGATAGTCCCGCGATCGGTGGGGACCGGTTGGTGTGTCTTGCGGCAAAAATCTTCAATCGCCACCTGCATATCGGGTGGGTTGTAGAAGCTCAGGTCATCCGGGTCAATTAAAGCGGAGAAGGGCTCTGCCTCATGAACCCAACGATCCAGTTCATCCCAATGTAGGTCGTGCCCGTCGGCTTGCTGCCACCCGCGTTTGAGTTCCTGAACCAGCCAGGTGCCCATGCAATTACGGAGTAGGCGCACATTGCCGATACCGCCTTCATTGCTGAGATTGTTAGCCATCGCTGCTTTGGTTGTGATGGCGGAAGGCACCAGTTTACCGACCAAGGACCAGGTTCCAGAACTGATGATCAGGGCTTCGTCCGGATTGTCCACTGGCGCGGCCGCAAAGGCGCTGGCGGTATCATGTCCGCCGACAGCGATGAGCGGGACCTGATTGAGCCCGACAGACGTTGCCAGCTCAGCGTATAATTTCCCCGTTATGGCGCCGGGCGGCACGATGGGGGGCATGATCGCCGCCGGGATTTTGAGCTTTCGCAATATTTCCGAACTCCAGGTTTGCGTATGGGCATCCATGAGCTGGGTGACACTTGCAAAGGTGGAATCCACCGCTTTAACCCCGCCCAGGAAATAATAAAATAGGGTGGGGGCGGGCAGATAGTACGCGCCCGGTTTAACGGTTTTGCCGCGGTTTAGCATGAACCAGTGGAGCTGGTTGCTTACATTAAAAGGCTGAAAGTGGATGCCGGTCAGCGTATAGGCCTTTTTAGCACCGAGCTTCGCTTTCACCTTCTCCACCATGTTATCAAGCCGATGGTCACGATAAGCGTAGAGCTTCCCTAATGGGTCGCCCTCAGCCGTCATTAATTGGCCATCGGCTCCCCAGGTATCAATGCCGATCCCATCAAGGGTATCTGAAATGGTGCGGCGGTATTCCCGTAGCCCTTTCACCAAATTCTGATAAAGCAGCAGGTCGTCCCAGAACGCCCGTTCAGTCACTTTGCCTTCGGCATCAGGAATGAAAAACGACACGGATTCATGTGCGAACCGGTGGACTTCATGAAGGCGGAACGTTCCCCCTTCAAAAATTCCCGCAAAACACTTGCCGCCCGAAGCGCCGAAATCGCCAGCAAAAACCCGTGTTGTTTTCATTTTTCGAACTCCCTTTGGATTAAACGCCCAATTGGCTGCGGCGCAGCTGATCCTTATTACTGCAATCGCGGCTGACCGTATAGCCCTTCAACGGCTGAATGTGCTCATGGACGGCGTCAATGATGTCACATTCAAACGGGAAGAAGGCATCCTCCACCTCATCCTGAGGCGTGATCCAGTTGCGTGCGCCCACCACGACCGGCGGGGCATCCAATTCGTCAAACGCGAACTGACTGATTTTATTCGCCATGGTGTGCAAGAAGCTACCACGTTCGCAGGCATCGCTTGCCAGCAGAATACGGCGTGTCTTCTTGACCGACTCGATCACCTTCTCGTAGTTGAACGGGACGACCGAGCGAGCATCGATCACTTCGCAAGACATACCGAACTTCTCTTCGAGGGTCTTTGCGGCCTCAAGTGCGCGATAGAGTGTGGCGCCAATGGTGAGGATGGTTAGATCTTTTCCGACCTTCTTAACATCCGGCTCGCCAAAGGGGATTTCGTAATAATCAGCTGGAACGCCGCCTTTATGGAACTCTTCCGGAATGTCATAGATACGCTGGCTTTCGAAGAAGATCACCGGATCGGTACCCACCAAAGCCGAGTTCATCAGCCCCTTGGCGTCATACGGTGTCGCCGGGAAGGCAATCTTCAAGCCGGGGATGTGGGCGACCAAGGCCACCCAGTCCTGACTGTGTTGAGCCCCATATTTGGAACCCACTGAGACGCGCACGGTGACGGGCATCTTAAGCACGCCGCCGGACATCGACTGCCACTTGGAAAGCTGGTTGAATAGCTCGTCCCCTGCGCGACCCATAAAGTCGCAATACATCAATTCCACCAACGCACGGCCCCCTTCCAAGGCGTATCCGACGGCGGTTCCGACAATCGCTGCTTCGGCGATGGGGGAGTTGAACATCCGGTGGTAAGGCAAGGCTTCCGTCAATCCGCGATAGACCGCGAAGGCGCCACCCCAGTCCCGATTCTCTTCCCCGTACGCAACCAAAGTGGGGTCAATGTAGAAGCGATGAATAATCGCTTCGAACAGGGCATCACGGAACACGACACACTTGCTTTTCGAGAGCCGATTACCCGCTTCGTCAAAAGCGGAGCGACTGCGACCGGCCAACTGCTTGACGCGCGGGTTGTCTTCCAGTGTCATCAGGACATCCGGTTTCGCATCCGACATTTTCTCCATGCGCAAGTTGGAGAACATGGTCTTCTCCAATAGGCTGCCCGCTTTTTTGAGATCCGAGCGAGGCGAGATCGTGAGATCAACCGCTTTTTGGTAGGCCTTGAAGATCAACGCACCCACATCTTCGTGCATGGCTTTAATTTCGCCATCGGTGGCCACTTTAGCCTTCACGAGTTGCTCGGCAAAGGTGACCAGCGGATCCACTTGCTGCCACGCCTCGATTTCCGATTTGTCGCGATAGGAACTGGCGTCGGAGGGGGAATGGCCACTGTAACGGTAGGTGATCGTGTCCAACAGAACGGGTCCATCGCCGCGGGCCAGAATTTCCTTCTTGCGCCGGATGGCATCGATGACGGCTAACGGATTGAATCCATCCACACGTTCGGCGTGCAGTTGGTCAGGGCGAATCCCTGCACCAAGCCGGGCAAGCACTTTGAAGCCCATCGTTTCGCCCACGGGCTGGCCACCCATGCCGTAGAAGTTATTGAAGAAGTTCATGATCAGCGGCAGGCCACCCTTGTGGGCGTCGTCCCACAGTTCCTTGAACTGATCCATGGCGGCGAAGCAGAGCCCTTCCCAGACGGGGCCGCAGGCGGCTGACGCATCACCAATATTACACACGACAACGCCGGGTCGTTTGTTCACCTTCTTGAAGAGGGCGGCACCCACTGAGATGTCTCCTGAACCGCCGACGATGGCGTTATTCGGGTAAACGCCGAATGGGGTGAAGAACGCATGCATCGAACCGCCCATGCCCTTATTGAAGCCGACATCGCGGCCAAAGATTTCAGCCAACGCACCGTAAAGCAGGAAGTCAATGGCAAGTTCTTTGACGCTACCAGTGAAGTTCTTTTCCACAACACGAAGACACGCCCCGTCAAAGAAGGTCTTCATGATCTTCATCAGGGAGTCATCGTCTAATTTTTGAATCGCGGATAGGCTCTTGGCTAGAATTTCGCCGTGGCTCCGATGACTGCCAAAGATATGGTCATTCACGTCGAGCAGGTAAGCTTGACCGACGGCGGCAGATTCCTGGCCGATGGAAAGATGGGCGGGCCCGCGATGATTGTAGGCCACCCCTTTGTAGGCGCCTTGCAACTTTACATCATTGAGCATGGTCTCAAAGCTGCGGATGACGACCATGTCGTGCTGGATGCGTTTCAGTTCGTCTTTACCGAACTGCTTAAGTTCTTCTTTGAGCGTTTTGTTGTACTGATTCACCGGAATCGGCTGGAATTCGACAAACCCCGCCCGGCGCACGTCACTCGGCATAATCATCTGATGTTTAGGCATATACTGTTTTCCTTTGCTTTGTTTATTCTGGATTCTGAAATCTAGATTCTAAAATTTCTTTCGACACTTCTGGCGTCACCAATGACACTTTGTTTACTTTCAAAAACTCCTGCCATTCGGGAGTGGGAATCTGATCCGTTACCACGGTGGAGACGGATTCCCAGCCCACAATTTTATAAAGAGAAGGCGATTCAAATTTAGTGTGATCGAGGACCAGGATGGTCTCGCGTGCATGGCGGACGGCAAGGCGATACAGGTGCGCACTCTCGATGTCGCTGGCGGCCAATCCAAAATCCATCCCCACGCCATCCACGCCGATAAAGGCCCGATATCCACGCAATTGCTCCATTGCCTCCATGGCCAGGGGGCCAATGGTATCCATTCGGTCCACTCGGTATTGTCCGCCCAACATGATGATGTTGATGTCGGGGATAACTGAAAGTTCTTCCGCTAGACGGATGGAATTAGCAATAACGGATAAACTGCGCTTGCCTTTCAGCAAGCCCGCCATTTGAAACGTCGTGGTGCCTGAATCGAGAAAAATCTGGTCGCCATCTTGAATGAGGTTGACCGCTAATTCACCCACTTTGCGCTTAGCTTCGACGTTGCGGATGTTTTTCGACCGGAAAGAAAAATCGGCATGGCGCTTCAATGTCGCCCCACCATAGATAAGTTCAACCTCTTGAGCCTCAGCCAAGGTTTTTAGATCACGTCGCACTGTGGCCTCGGAAATAGACATTTCAATAGCCAGATCTTTTACCAAAACATGCCCGTTTCGGTAGATCTGCTCCAAAATGATGTTTTTTCGCTGTTTTCCTGAATAAACCACTACAAATTACTCCAATTAACAAAAACTATGCAAATGTTTGCCATAAGTATTGCATCTTTGTCAACAAAATGTTGCAAATATTTGTTTGACATATTCATGCCGTCGATTCATAGTTTCTTCATTATTTGAGTAGGAATAGTTTCTGTAAATATCTCGTAATCCGTATTTTTTAGGGAGAAGTAACTATGTTTGAAGTCCAAATGCCTCAAGCCGGCCAATCCATGGAAGAGGGAACCATCGTTCGTTGGCTCAAGAATGAAGGCGATAAAGTTCAGGCCAAAGACATTCTGTTCGAAGTGGAAACCGATAAGGCCGTGGTGGAAGTCGAAGCAGGGTTCGAAGGGATCCTTCGTAAAATTATTGTTCCTGTCGGACAATTGGTTCCCATTCGGACGCTTGTGGGCTTAATTGGTGATGCGAATGAGCCTCTTCCTGCAACCACCAGTTCCGCCACTCCTGCGCCTATCGCGGCACCGGCGGCTGCGACTGCGCCTGCGGCAACGGGGGGAACCCTGACGGATGTGTTGATGCCTCAAGCAGGTCAATCTATGGAAGAGGGAACTATTGTTCGTTGGCTCAAGAATGAAGGCGATAAAGTTCAGGCCAAAGACATTCTTTTGGAAGTGGAAACTGACAAAGCCGTGGTTGAAGTCGAAGCTGGCCATGATGGCACGCTCCGCAAAATCATTGTTCCTGTGGGGGTCACGGTTCCGGTTCGTACGCGTATCGCCTTAATTGGTGATGCGAATGCGGCCATTCCTGCCGATGTGGCCGCTATGCCCTCTAAGCCTGCCCCTGCAGCGGCCTCTCCGAAAGTTGCCACACCTGTTCCGAACACCACTTCCTCTGTTCCGCTGGCCGTTGCCTCCGGTGCGCTCAAGGCATCGCCCGCCGCCCGCAAAATTGCAGGGGAACGTGGCATTAACTTGGCCTCCGTTGGCGTAGGCACAGGTCCGAACGGGCGGATTACGTCGCGCGATCTACCCGCACAGGCGACCGTGGCTCAAGTGGCGGCTCCTGTTGCGACACCTGCTCCTGCATCCGTCAGCGGTCAGGCAGCTCGGCGCCGGTTGACTCCGATGCGCAAGGCGATTGCCCGCAATTTGTTGGCCTCGAAGCAGACGATTCCTCATTTCTATATGCAGTTGACGGTGAATGCGGTGCCGATGTCGGAGCTTCAGAAGTCAGAAAAGAGCAAGTATCAATGCTCGCTTAATGACTTTGTGACCAAGGCGTGTGCGACGGCTATCCGTGAATTCCCCGCCTTCCGCAGTCGCATTGAGAATGACGAGATGGTCGAATTCAGCGATGTTAATATCGGCATCGCCGTCGGGATGGATGAAGGGCTTGTGGTGCCGGTCATTCTGGGCGCGGATACACTCTCGATCAAGGCTTTGGCGGCCGAGACCCGGCGCCTGGCACAAACTGCCAAAACGGGCAAAATCGAAAATATGGGCAAGGGTGTATTTACCATCACCAACCTCGGGATGTTTGGTATTGAGCAGTTCACCGCGATTGTGAACCCGCCGGAAGCCGCGATTTTAGCCGTGGGGACGATGCGCGAGACCGTTGTGGTTCAGGACGGCGCCATGTGGGCCGGTAAAGTGATGACCGTAACGCTGAGCGCCGACCACCGTGTGGTCGATGGATTGCCTGCGGCCAAGTTTATGGCGCGTCTTAAGGAGTTGCTGGAGTCTCCGGCGCAGTTACTGTGAGGTGGGCAAAGTTAAGAGTTGCGAGTTTAGAGTTACGAGTTACGAGTTGAGAGTTTTGAGTTAAGGGTAGGAAATAACGAATGAGCAAACACTTTGATGTTGTCGTACTCGGTGCGGGGCCTGGCGGTTATGTGTCGGCGTTGAA
>JBBQNS010000032.1:0-33015 GCA_038330175.1 Kiritimatiellia bacterium | reverse complement strand
CGCCCTCCAGAAGAACATGATCTACAGAGACGAGATGTTTCTTTTGGAGGGCGAGGCTTGCCGAGCCGCGTGAATAAGGGGTGCTGTAGGGATTTCAGGAAGACTTCCAGTTTCTTAGGCGAGCACTTAGGGTGCTTTTTTTTGAAAAGAACAGCGATTTGAAGTGAGTCCTTGTGCCTCAAACAATAAACAAAAGTCGGTTTTCTCGTCAGGCTCAGGAATATAAGGTGGAATTTCTACGAAGCGGAGGTCTTTCCTCCAAACACTTTGCATCACCATAAAATAATCACGATGATCGGTACACAGGTGAATTTTCCCATTGGGTTTAAGCGCTCTTGAAATTAAATCAACAAAGGGCGGGGCCACTAACCGGCGGATATGGTGTCGACGCTTGGGCCATGGATCCGGGAAGTAGAGGTAGAACGTCGTTATTGATTCGGGTGGCAAAACGGACAGCATTCTAAGGGCTTCACCGTGCACCAGACGTATGTTGCTCGTCTTCCCCGAGACGGCTTTTCGATCAATTTTGCGAAGACGTAGCAATGATAGATCGATGCCGAGATAATTATGTTCAGGGCAGTTTTTGGCACGTCCCAGAATAAACCGCCCCCTGCCACATCCGATGTCTACTTCCAGAGGTTGTAAAGAATCATACAGCGAATGAACCGGGATGAGGGCATCATTGGCTGGCGGTTCTACGAGGAAGGTGTCGTTGAAAACCCGGTTTGTGATGCGTTCCCTGACCATAAAAAAATTAGGAACGTCCGAAAATTCTGGCAAAGAAGCCGGGACGATTGACCCGGTTCATGGCTTGCTCAATATGGTTAAGCGCGAAAAGCTGAAATTTTGTACCGGAGGAGGCGCTGAAATGCTTGGCGGCGTCCGTTAAGCCGTCCTTACCCGCTTCGATGTAGCGATTAAGCGTGGCCGTCTCCTGGGTGCGTTTTTTGGCCAGAGAGGTCAGGAGAGGCATGAAAGCCTGGATCAACCGGTTTTTGGCTTCCCAATCATTTTTTTTGCAGGCTTCCACATCGCGCTCGATGGCTTTTTCGCGGTTGGCCTCTGGGGTGGTATGGTCATTTTGATTTAAATTCAGAGAAATTTTCACGCCAGAGCCTCCTTTGTCATTTCGATCTTGAGTTGAATACTAAGCTAAATAACCACATCAGCTCTAAGGATACAAGCGAGGAGTGAGGTCTTACATCCTCTAAAGACGTTCCGGCCACGTGAATACAAGGTGTATTGATGATCTCAGGGAGACATCAGATTGCTTAGGCGAGGATTAGAGGAGGTGGCGCGCGTATAAAAAGATTCCCAGTAGGCAGAAAACAAAGAGGCCGATATTAACCAGCAGTACGATATCAGTGAGCAGTGTTTTTTCGGGGCGCCCCCCCCCTTCTTTCCGGTAGACAAGATCGAGATAGCGGAAAATGCCAAACATGACAAAGGGGATGGTGATCGCTAAGAGAGAAGTTCCGAATTTGTGGGCCGTTTCGGGAGAGAGGGTGTATATGGCGTAAGAAACAATCGTTGTGGCGCTGACGATGGCAATTAGCTGATCCAACAGCTTGGTGTCATAGGAATCAAGGGATAGGCGGTGGGCGCCGGCGCTTCCTTCTAAGGAAAGCTTTTCATGCCGCCTTTTACACAAAGCAAGAAAGAGTGCCAGAAGAAAAGCGCACACCAGTAGCCAGGGCGATATGGGAATGGGGACGGGCATCGCCACTCCCCCCCCGGCTGCGCGCAAAACGAAGCCTAGCGCAATAATAAAGACATCAATTAAGGCAATTTGCTTAAGCCAAAAGGTGTAGATGATCTGAATGCCAATATACAGACCCACGATAAGAGCGAAAGGGCGGGAGGTCCAAAGGGCGCCGACTAACCCTGCGACCAGAAGGAAGAGGGCGACGCCTATACTAAGGGGCACAGAAACGCGGCCTGCCGCGAGCGCTCGATATTTCTTTGTAGGATGGACTTTGTCGGCCTCAAGGTCTCGTAAGTCATTGATGATATAGATTCCGCTTGAGACCATGCAAAAGAAAAGGAAAGCCAACAATATTTGATAAAAAGAGGATAGCGGGAACGTAAGGTTTTTATCGCCTAAGGCGAAGAAAAACGCAGCAAACACTACGAGATTTTTTGTCCACTGATTCGGGCGAAGCGCCTGCAAAATGTCTTGCGGCCGATTCATTATGCGTTTGGCGGTGACTTTCGCTTTGGGGAACGACGCAGGCCGCTTTTAACCCAAAGCAGCCCCACCATGGTGAGGGCTTCCCGGAAGATCCCGCCGCTCATTTTCGAATACCCTGCACGCCGATCTTCGAATGTAATCGGGATTTCTTTGACGCGGAATCCCTCTATCCAGGCCGCATGGGTCATCTCAATCTGGAAGGAATATCCGTTCGATTTGACTTTATCGAGATTGATGGCTTCCAGCACGCGACGGCGAAAACATTTGAATCCACCTGTGGGGTCTGCAAAGGGCATGCCCGTGAGGAGTCGGACGTATAGGGCGCCACCCATGCTTAATAACAGTCGGCTGAGTGGCCAGTTGGTGATGCGGATTCCATTAATATATCTAGAGCCCAATACGAGATCCGCCTCTTGGGCGGCTTTCAAGAAATTCGGGATTTCGCTAGGACTGTGTGAGTGATCGGCGTCCATCTCAAAGATGAATTCGTACTGTTTTTTTAGAGCCCATTGAAACCCTTCGATATATGCGCGGCCTAATCCTGATTTGCCGGGCTGATGCAAAACCGAGATGCGCGTGTCTTGGGCTGCCATTTCGTCGATGATTTTTCCAGTCCCGTCGGGGGAGTTAGCGTCGACAAACAGAATATCTACCGTTGGGGCGATCTCTAGAATAGATTTGGAGAGGGGGGCCACATTCTCTTTTTCGTCATAGGTCGGAATGATAATCAATACATTGTTCATGATGATCTCCAGTTTAGTTAGGATCGATAGTTGGGTGCTTCTTTCATGATTTTCACGTCATGAGGGTGTGCTTCAGTCACACCTGCCATGGAGACACGTATAAAGCGACCTCGTTGCTGGAACTCAGCGATTGAGCGGCAACCACAATATCCCATGGAGGCGCGTAAGCCCCCGCAATATTGAATCATGACTTTACGCACGGAGCCCGAATAAGGGATGATGCCTTCAATACCCTGAGGGACCAACTCGTCTTCCCGGATGTTGCTCTGGCCATATCTTTCACGACTGGCACTGCCTTCGCGCATGGCGGCCAGACTGCCCATTCCTCTGTAGGCAACATATTGGCGGCCTTGATGAATAATTTTTTCACCAGGGCTCTCATCAGTGCCTGCGAACAAGGAACCGGCCATTATGGTATCGGCACCGGCGACAATGGCTTTGGGGACATCACCGGAGTGACGAATCCCTCCATCGGCGATAATCGGAATGTTTCCTTTCAAGGCCTTGGCGCAATCATAAATTGCCGAAATCTGAGGGATCCCTACTCCGGCGACCACGCGGGTGGTACAGATTGAGCCGGGCCCAATCCCCACCTTTACGGCATCAGCACCTGCATCAAGCAGTGCCAAAGCCGCTTCCCCGGTGGCGATATTACCGGCGATAACGTCAATGTCCGGGTGATGTTGCTTGACCCATTTCACCATTTCGATGACGCCTTTAGTATGGCCGTGTGCTGTATCGACGACAACGACATCAACTTCTTCCTTCGCCAAGATGGCAACACGTTCCTGATCATTAGGGCCAATGGCTGCCCCTACGCGCAAGCGATAACGGGAATCCCGATTGTAAAGTGGCTCGACGTTTTCAACGAGGGTTCGTACGTCGCAAAAGCTATAGAGGCCCGCCAATTTCCCGCTTTTGTCTACCAGTGGCAGTTTGCCGATGCGGTGCTTTTTCATCAGCCTGTAAGCCTCTTGGAGCGTGGTGTCAGAGGGGGCTGAAATCACGGTCGAGGTCATTACCTCGGTTACCCGAGCCTTGTTGTCATTGGTAAATTTAATGTCGGCGGCGGTTAAGATGCCCACGACATGCTCGTTATCATCGAGAATAGGAAACCCGCTGAACGTAAACCCTTTTTGTTGCTTAGTCTTATGAACGGTTTCCAACGTATCCGAGGCATGGAATACGATGGGGGCTCGGATGAGGCCGTTAAGGTAGTGTTTGACCCGCGCAACGTGATCAGCCTGTCGCTTGGGCGATAGGTTTTTGTGAATGATGCCGATACCGCCCATGAGCGCCATGGCGATGGCCATGGGACTTTCTGTCACCGTGTCCATGGCGGCACTGGCAAAAGGCATATTGAGCGTGATGTTCTTTGTCAACCGGCTATGGATATTGGCTTCTTCAGGGAGGAAATCAGCATACTGGGTGATCAACGATACGTCATCGAAAGTAAGCCCTTCCTGAGGGAATTTTTCCATAAAGGACTGCACAAAAGGGTTCAGGCTCATTGCGATAATCTCCATGCGTTCTATTGAATGTGTTGCCGATTGATTATGGATTCAAAGCGCAGGAGGGTCAAGTGAATTAACCCCTCCAATTCTCGCCTAAGGACGTTCGGTCTACAATGAACTCACATGATTCGTCCTGCCCACGCGGCTGGGCCAGCCGCGCCCACCCGAAAAACAAGATGAACAGCGCCGAGAGGGTTGGTTTGGTGGGCGTGGCTTGCCGAGCCGCGTGAATAAGGGGTGCTGTAGGGATTTCAGGAAGACTTCCAGTTTCTTAGGCGAGGATTTGGGGCCTTCAAGCGAGGTCGAAAAATTCAGCCACGGTGCGTGACGGCTTGCAATTCGACGAGGCTTCGGGCACCGTACACCCACGTATGTTGATCATTGTTGAGTCACCGACTAAGGCGAGAAAAATCCAATCCATTCTTGGAGTGAAGACCCTATCCACCGTAGGCCACTTCAAGGATCTCCCTGATTCACTCATAGGCGTTGATTTGAAGACTTACGAGCCGACGTTTGTTTATCATGAAAAGAAGAAGCATCTTCCCGAGGAATTGCGCCGAGCGGCAAAAGGGGAACAGGTGATGTTGGCCGGTGACCCGGATCGTGAAGGATATGCCATCAGCTGCCATATTTATGAAGAGGTGAAATCCGTTGCGGCCGCGTGTCTACGGATGGAAATCTATGAGGTTACCGAGAAGGGGCTCAAGGAGTCCCTGGCGAAGGCCGTCCCGTTTGAAAAAACCAACGCAGGTTTATACCACGCCTTTCTTGGGCGCAGAATAGGCGATCGGCTCGTGGGCTATATTCTTTCGCCCATCGCGAGCAGAAGCCTCCGCAATAAATACAGTGTCGGGCGGGTTCAGTCGCCAGCAGTTCGATTGGTGGTGGACCGTGAGCGGGAGATTCGAAATTTCTCCTCCTCTTTGTATTGGCTTTTAAACATTCAACTGAATAAAGATGAGACCCCGTTTCTGGCCTATCATGTCAAAGGAAAATTTGAAAATCAGGCAGAGGCGGCTGCACTTGTCGCTTTGATATCGAGCGAATCTCACGCTGTAGCCGAAAAAGTCGAAAAGAAAGAGACTAAGCAGGCGGCCAAGCCCCCCTTTACAACGGTTGATTTGCAAGCGGCAGCAGCCTCTCGTTTGAAATATACCCCCGAGTTGACGATGAAGTTAGCTCAAGCTTTATTTGACCACGGGTTGATCACCTATCACCGTACCGATGCGGTGCGGATGGATGAAGCGTTTATCGCAGAAATCCGTAAGTTTTTGGAAACATCACTGGGGAGCTCGTATCTTCCCGCCAAACCTAATCAGCATAAGTCCAAAAATTCACAGGCCGAGGCTCATGAAGGGATCCGGCCCACTCACATGCATGCTTCTTCGGAAATCGACAGCCGGATTGCCAGTGAACAACTTCTGCCTGAACATGCCCGCCTGTACGAGTTGATTTATCGTAGGGCAATTGCGAGTCAGATGGCGCCCGCCCGCTACGATTCAACGTTGCTGATGTTTGATGTGGCGGGGGAGAAATTCAAGGCAACCGGGCGGATTTTGAAGTTTGATGGGTTCCTTAAAGTATATGTCGAGCCGGAAGAGGAAAAGGACGGCAAAGCATCAGAGGAAAAACTGCAAACGCTTCCCCCTTTGACTGTGGGTGAGCGGGTTAAAAAGGAGCAGCAGAACCTTGAAGAGAAAAAGACCAAGCCGCCGGGTCGGTTTACGCTAGGGTCTTTGGTTAAGGAACTCGAGCGTTTGGGAATCGGGCGTCCTTCCACCTATGCCGCCATTACCAAAAACATTTCTGATCGTGGGTATGTCAAAGAAGAAAAGGGGAAGGTCATTCCTTTGCCGCCCGGCGAAACGTTAATTGATTTTCTGAGAGAAAAGCATTCCTGGGTGATCGATTATGAACTAACAAGCAGGATGGAAGCTTTTCTGGATCGCGTTGTGGATAATCAAGAGACGTGGCAGCGTTTTTGCAAGGGGGTTCACAATAAAATGGGCTTTGCGATTCCTCCGGTCAGAGGGGTAGCCGGCGGCGCAAGCGAAGCGCAAATTAAATATGCAACTCACCTTGCCGCAAAGCACAGCTTGGTCATCCCTGAAGATACCCTTAAAAGCGGTAAAGCTTTATCCTTTTGGATTTCTGAAAGGGTCGCCCAGGAGGCCCCTGCGGTAGCGGGGGCCGTGACGACCAAGCCGGTCAATAGTTGAAGATATCCTTCATGAGGTAAGGCTGGCTGGAGATCATATTCAGTGCGTCTAAAATTTTAAGCTTGACGCGCGGAGTTAATCTTCGACCTTTGCAGGCCTTCGATACCATTTTGAAGGTGATTTGATCAGTTGAATGGGCGACTAAATCATGCCGATTGATCCCATTGTCTTCCATGATTTTCGAGAGCGGTTGTTCGCCTAAATTAAGTTCTTTTCCAATGTCCATTTTTGCCTGCTGCTAAGTGTTGCTGTTAAATTCGGCACATACATTACCATAAAAGAGAGAATTCAGAAGTCAGAAGTCAGGGCGATCACAACGACCAGCGGAATATGTAGGGCCGTCGCTTGCGACGTGCCGTTGGACTCGCCTGATTCGCCCTGCCCGCGCGGCTCAGCAAGCTTCGCCCTCCAGAAGAATCAACGCTACCTTTGTGTTCTTGTCGTGTGGCGGGCGAAGCTTGCTGCGCCGCGTGAAGACGGGGTGCATTTGAGGCCTCAAGGAGCCATCAGATTGCTGAGGCGAGGATCGAGGACAAGTGGTGGAATTGACAGTCTTTGTTCGCCTCGATATAAATAAGGCATATTTGAGTCAGTTTGAGGTGAGGAGCTATTAGTTATGCCAACATATGAGTATGAATGTAAGAAATGTGGCCCTTTTGAGCTTTATCAGGGGATCAAGGATGAAAAGCTGAAACGATGCCCAACCTGTAAAGGGGCGGTTAAGCGTTTGATGGGATCCGGTGCGGGTATTATTTTTAAAGGATCGGGTTTCTACCAGACCGACTATCGAAGCTCCAGTTATAATAGTGGCGCAAAAGCTGATTCGAGCTCAACAAGTTCGACAGGCTCAACTGGCTCAACTGGCTCAACCGGTTCAACCGGATCGACCGGGGCGACTAAGACGCCGGTCACGCCTAGCGCAACTGGGGCGACCGGAAAAGATAAGAAATAGGCGGGCGCGAAGGTTATTATCACCCCGATCTGGAGCATATTATGGCTATAAAAATTGAATGTACATCCTGTGGCTTTCAGAATGATCTAGGGCGTGTATTTTGTGCGCAATGTGGCAAAAAACTAGATTTGCGCGATACCTCAATGCAGGCTCTTGATGATCGACGGGAATTTGACTTTGGCAAATGGATCCGAAGAGGCCTTTCCACAATAGTTCTCCTTTTGATAGTCGGCGTTGTGGGGCTGGCGGCTTGGCCGACCAGGCCCGTGCCGGTATATACCGAGGCTGTGGGGGCGCGCCAGATCCCTGTTAAATTGAGTGCAGTTTTGAGAGCTCTTTCTTATAATCAGAACATAACGCTTGATTTCCAGGAGGGGGAGTTGAATGGCTTTCTGGCTGAGCGAGCCAAGGTTCGGCACCTCAAGGCTTTGACCATTGATCTTAAGCCGGGCTCTTTTGACCTCTATGCTACGTTTAATTGGACCCCTGTTACGAACTTGGCGTTCCTGGCAAAGGTAACCATACCGGTTTCAATGAGCCTCAGCGGTGGTTTTATGGGAGGCGTGTTTATTCCCGGAAAAGCACAGGTTGGCCATTTGCCTCTCATCGGGAGAACACGTGATCTCGCCACTGTTTTTTTTGCGTCGCTATGCCCTGATATGATCGCTCAACAACGCTTGATTGATTCATTACGTACGGTTGCAATTGAGGAGACACGGGCAGATTTGACGTTGGTGCCGGTGGGGAAATAAATGACCGGATCGCAACGTACTCAGTGGGGCCTCTATTCATTTTTGTTTGCTCTCTTTTTCCTGATTGCCCCTGCTAACGCCCTCAACAGCACCTCGGGTCGTTTTGTAGTATCTGGGGATGACACCAGCCGGAACTTCGAAACTGCGCGGTGGGCTGAGGATACGGCTGGCCAGTTTGAAGGGCTTTTGGAATTAACGGTTCCAATGGTTCCGAACGAGTTGATCGAGATTGTCTTGGAACGTAGTACGGTTATTGAGCCCGCGATGAAAATCGCGATTTTTCGGAGCAATGGCTCGTTGAAGCGGATTTTGACGATTAATCTTTCGCGACCGTTGGATCAAGCCGTATTGCAGCAGGGGCTTGTCCTCTTAATGTTAGCAGGCCTCATTGAAGATCGTCGCCGTGAAGCCCACCTTAGCCTGATTGACCCCTCCATCCCTGCCTGGTTTTCAGTTGGGGTGGCTGGGGCATTGGAGCGGGGGCGAGTGGCCCGTTGCCGCATAATAGTATTTGAAACGTTCTCCAGTGACGAAATCTATAACTTACAGGAGGTGTTTCGGTGGGCCGTTCTTCCTGAGGGGTGGCATAGCCGCCAAGCCTTATGTGTATTGGTTACTGATTGGGTGATCTCTAATCCGCGTTCGCGCAATTTGATGCTGGAAAGTTTGATCAGCCAGCAACCGGTTTCGCAGGAAGCGATGGCCGTTATAATGGGCGTGTCGTCTCTATCCCGGATGGAGGAAGACTGGCGCTTATGGCTCCAGCAACAGGAGCGTTTGATTCAGGAGTTCGGTAGGGTTACCTCGGAGATGATTGTTCGATTGCGCGCTGAAGTTTGGCTTCAGGTTCCTTTGTCCCGGCAGGCAGGCTCGATTAGCTCGGGCTTGAGCCCCTGGGAGGTGATCACCGCGCGTAAGCAGAATCCTGATATATCCCTATTGGCCGCTCATAAAATGGATGCAATTCAGCGGTTAACGCTGGGGACTGCGCCTGAATTTGTGGAAGCCGGGCTGAACTATGTCTTATTTTACGAGGGAGTGGCACGCGGCACGTGGGGGTGGCGTTTGAAATGGCAACTGAGTCGAGCGGATGACGCCCTCAAAAAGCTGGCGAAAGAAATACTCGATCGTAAAGTCTACCTCGATGCGTTTGAAGAGGGGATTGGAAAAGTACAATCCGGCACGACAGGCTCAGCCGGTGCAAATTTAATGCCTGGGCTTGAGAAAAGCGCTGTTGAGTCTTATCTTGACTGGGCAGAGGAAAGATTCGATAAGCGTAATTGAGCAATTTGAACTGAAAAGGACATGATATGGCAGCACGTAATACAACACGAAAAACCACCGTTGGTGCAATCGATTCTTCAGTCTTGGATTTTACGGCCGGAAGCGACCTTCAATTGGATCTGGCCTTGGTTCAAGCCGACTGCATCGGCTCTGCAGCCCATGCTACAATGCTTTCCCAGATGCCGGTGCGGCCTAAAATCATCACGGATTCAGACCGCCGTTCTGTGATCCGTGAACTTAAAGCCATCATGCAGCGTGCGGCTGCAGGCCAATTTTCCATCTCGATGGATGATCAGGATGTTCATTTAGCAGTGGAGCGGATTTTGACTGCGAAACTGGGCGATTTGGGCAAAAAAATCCATACCGGACGGAGTCGGAATGATCAGGTCGCGTTGGACTTGCGTTTATACTCTCGCGAGCAACTGATAGAGATTGTGGGCGAAGTGCTGGCTTTGGCAGGGGTATTGCTCCGCTTTGCTAAAAAGCATGTGGACGTGCCCATGGTGGGCCGCACGCACATGCAACCGGCCATGCCAAGTTCGGTTGGCCTATGGGCTTCGGCCCATGCTGAGAGCTTGCTGGATGATGTTTCGCTTTTGATGGGGATCTATGAACTGAATGATCAATGTCCGCTTGGGTCAGCGGCGAGCTATGGAGTTCCGATTCCGATCGATCGGGCGTTAACAGCCCAATTGCTGGGCTTTAGTCGCCCCGTACATAATGTGCTCTATGCGAATAATGCGCGGGGCAAGATCGAGTCATTGATCCTTCAGGCGATGGTTCAGGTGATGCTATCACTATCGAGGATGGCACAAGACCTGATGCTTTATACCATGCCGGAATTAGGCTATTTTACGCTGCCTGTAGAATATGGCACTGGGAGCAGCATCATGCCCCAGAAGAATAACCCGGATGTCGTCGAATTGGTTCGGGCCCGCGTCGCGCGCGTAATGGCTTGCGAAATGGCCGTCCTGGATATCGCTAGGGGGTTGCCCAGTGGATATAACCGTGATCTACAAGAAACGAAAGGGCCGTTCATGGAAGGGATCTGCATGACACGGGGTTGTCTTGCCATCTTGCCTCAAATGATTGAGCGCATGGAGGTCAATCGCGAGGCTTTACTAAAAGGCTTTACCCCGGGCGTGTTCGCTACCGACCGTGCCTTGGAATTGGTTGGACAAGGAATGCCTTTCCGCGATGCCTACCATTATATCAAAGCTAATCTGGATGAGCTGGAAACAATGGATGCGGTTGAGTCCGTTCAAAAAAAGACCCATCTAGGTGCGCCCATGGGCTTAGATTTTGGCTGGTACGAGTCGCGGCTTAAAGCGGGCCATGAATGGAAACAGGCCGAGTGGACGGATCATTGCCGGATGGTTTCGAAATTAATGGGGCTCAAATATCCTATTTCATAAATAAGTCGCACTGAATGCTTAATCATGCCTTCTGAAATACCTGATTTTAGCCATTTGACCCCGGATGCGGTCATTAATGCTGTGGAAGATGCACTACAGGTCCGCTGTAGCAATCTGTGTCGGCCCCTCAATAGTTATATCAACCGGGTGTATGAGGTAGGCTTGGATGCGGGCGGCTTTTTGATAGTGAAATTCTATCGGCCCGGGCGGTGGAGTTATGATGCCTTGCAGGATGAATTGGATTTTTTAAAGGAACTTGAGGCTGCCGAATTACCTGTTGTGCCGCCGATTCCTGGAGCCAATGGGGCGTTGTTGCATAAAGTGGGGGACACTTGGTTTGCCGTATTTCCCAAGCGCGGGGGGCGCCCTTTGGACGAACCTTCAGCAGAAGACTGGATTCAATTAGGGCGTCTGATTGGCCGAATGCATGTGGTGGGGGAAAATCGGGCCCCTCGGGATCGCATCCATCTGCACCCCAAGCAATCGACCCTCGCTCATTTGGATTTTATTATAAGATCCGGTACGTTGCCCGTTCAGTACCGTCAGCCCTATGAAAAGTGCGTGACCAACCTAGTTGATGAAATCAGCCCGCTTTTTGAGGACGTGGAAACTTTACGATTGCACGCCGACTGTCATCGGGGAAACATTTTATTTCGGCCGGGGGAAGGCTATCACCTGCTTGATTTTGATGATATGGCCGTAGGCCCTGCGGTTCAAGATCTTTGGATGATTCTGCCCGATCGGCTCCCACGTGCCCGGGGTGAACTTAATCTGCTCCTGGAGGGATATGAGACTTTCCGCAATTTCCCGTATGACACGTTGAAATTGATTGAACCCCTGCGGGCGATGCATTTCATCCATTTTACCGCTTGGTGCGCACGGCAGAAAGCGGATGGCGGATTTGCTCGTTTGTCTCCCGATTGGGGAAGCCAAGCCTTTTGGCGGCAGGAAATTAGCGAGCTGGAAAAACAACTTCAGGAAATTGATTCAGGTATAGGCTGAGTTATTTCAGAAATGAAAAGCAGCACTCGCGCCCATTCCCATTTTGTCAAACTCTTGAACCTCTAATTTGATGCTGATGTTGGGGGAGGGGTTTAGTTGCAGACCGCCGATAAGCCCTAGCGCTTGGCTTTCTGACTGATTGCCAAAACTGATGGTCGAAAAGGCCGGTCCGACGTAGAAGCCAATTCGATCCCATGAACCCGGTTTCTCCGGCTTGGAGTAGAAGCTCATCGTTAGGGAAGCAAAAATTTCCGATAGATTTTCCGAAGATGATCTGTTGGAGTCCACCTTTGTATTGCGAAAAAAGGAATTAAAGTCCAGCCCGACCCAGTATTGATCAATGTCGTTCCAAGGTTCCAAGACCATGAAATCCAGTATTCGAACGTTGCCACCCACGAGCCATTCGCCGCTGTAGTTGCTATTACCGCTGTTAAGGTCCTGGGCGCCGAGGTTGACATCGGCCCCGCCTCCGCCCCCGTAGAGTGTCAGCCATTTTGTGGCATCAAAACCAATAATTGCGGCCATGTGATTGACTTCTAGTTGGCTGCCGGCAAGCCCATTGTCGTATTCCAATTCTCGTTTTTGTTGTTGAATGCCAACGCCTACACTTAAGAGACGGGGCCCGCCACTATGCACTGTGTCAAAGAATTTTGTAGAATCTCCATTAAAAATGGCCCCCTGATAGGCGGAAGAATCCACACCGGAAGCAAACGTATAGGTGCTCACCATGGCCGCAGCCAGAACTGTCAATATGTATGCGTAGGTTTTCATAAGGTCAGATACTAGCGATTAGGACACGTGAGTTTCAAGGTGTTTTTTGCGGCCGGATGATTTAATTTAATCGACCTTATGCTTGGAAGTGGATTGGTGCAAATTTTTCGGGTTTGTGGAAGCTGAGTTCTTCGCCGATAGGCGCCCAATATCCCCAATGCGGGTGGGACGTTCTGTCCCCGCATTTGTAGAAGTTAGCTTGCCAGGTTTGGCCCGGGATGGGGCCCAGTGGACCGGCGTAAGCTTCTATCAGCGCGAAGGGGAGTGCATATTCCAATTGCCATTCACAAGGCTCCGTTATTTCGGGTTCAACCACTTTAGGCAAGCTGTGGAAACAGCAGATTTGAGATAGCCATTTCAGATCAACGGGTGTGAATTTCTTAAATCCCGTGGGTGTTCTGGCAGGGTCTTCAATGTAATAACATAAAAAGGTGCCACCACAATTCACCTCGACATTCAGATAGCCCTTAGCCGATTTGGGTTTGAAGAAGAATTCAACACAACTGTCACGGCATACTGGGCCCTGGGGGAGGGTGGTAACACTGCGAATGTATTGATCCTTAACCTTGAAATAAACATAGAGGCTCTGGGCATCATAAAGCAGCCGAGCCCAGACGCCGGGTTTATGGTCAGAGGCCACGGGATGAAAGTTGTCAATTTTCAAGGTTTCCGCTTGGTTCCAGATTTTGCTGTCCCACGTCCCGGTCATTTCGGGGGGGCATGCTGTTTTTCGAATGGTGTATTCCATAAAGAAACTCCTTGGATAGTTAACTATTGTTGCCAATGTACAAAAATCTTTTCAGCGAGTAAGCGATCGACGGTGAATTGGCTTTGCCCAATTTCGAAGATATAAGAAGGGAAAAGGCGAATCAAAAAAATATCTGAACCAGGCAGGATTCCCATGGCCATCAGCTTCTGGATTTCGCGGTTATCCCGTGTGCTCAAGTAAGCGACCACACCACGCTGCCCCGCGCGACCATCGCAAAGAGGCCCCACTTCTTGAACATGGTCCTGTGCTGCTTTAAGGCAACAATTTCCCCGGGGAATCGGGTGGCCGTCCGGACAGGTCAGGGGGTGCCCGAGCAAAGTGCAGATTTTGTCTTCCAGGCCGGGGCGCAGGATATGTTCAAACTGGCAGGCATCCTCTTCGGCTTCATCGTCGGTCACTTGCAATACGTCCTTGAGCAGGCATTCAGCAAGACGATGGCGGCGAACCACATCGCGGCCACACGTAAAACCGGTTTCTGTGAGGGTCGGTTGCTGGGCCTTTAAGGTGATCAAACCCGCTTCTACCGCAGCTTTTAAGGTCTCTTCAGAGGCGGGGCGGGGTGGCCGTTGGTGCTGTTCTTGTTGAAGATACAGATCCTCCAGTACTTCCTCAACATGAGGGTCATTCATGATTATTTCTTCCTGTTAATCTTTTAAAAAGAGAGCGTATTTTTTTAATGAGGCCCGGCTCACGCGGGGTTTCATAACCGCAGAAGGGGCATTTTACCATGTGGCAGCCACCGCCTGAGGGACAGCCTTTGCAGGCGTCCGTTGCTTGTTCTTCGTCAAATTCACGATGGCAAAAGGGGCAGTTCATTAAAAGTGCATCCACGTTAATACGATGTGGGTCAGATATCCAACCACAAAAGCGGTAACTAATACTCCCCCCGAAATCCATAATGTGACCTTGGTGCCACGTTCCTTTTGCATGACGAGGAATTGGGCAATGCAGGGGAGGAAAAGGGTTAGCGTAATAGCGGCGACGGTGAGTTGATGGGCTGTCATTAATCCCGTTTTCTGAAGGTCGTAAAGGCCGGCAGCGCCATAATCTCGGCGGAAGAATCCGAATAGGAACGCGACAGCAGATTCATCAGGAAGCCCCAGGGTTCGGATGACGGGAATCAGATTTTTGATGAGGAGCTGGAACAAGCCGGTAATTTGGCCAATCCAGATCAGCACACTGGCTATAATGAACATGGGCAGGATTTCCCGAAAGTACCAGACCATCCTTGAATAGGTTTTGATTAAGACGTTGCCGATCGTAGGCAAGCGCAAGGGGGGAAGCTCCATGTAGAACATAGGCGGCTCACCGGGCAGTAGCTTTGCCGTTAGCCAGCCTGTCAGGAGCATGACGCTGGTGACGACAAACGCCCAGATAGCTAGCGCCGCACCCTGTCCAGATAAGAGCCCAATCATGACCCCCAATTGGGCTGAGCAGGGGATGGCTAAGGCTAGCAGGATCGTGCAAATGATCCGCTCTCGCGTCGTTTCAAGGGTTCGTGTAACCAGCGTAGCCATAGTGTCGCAGCCGAAGCCAAGAACCATGGGGATCACCGCCCGGCCATTAAGACCGATGCGCTTAAACCCTCGGTCAACCAGCAAGGCAAGTCGCGGAAGGTAACCACTGTCCTCAAGGGTGGCGAAGAAAAGGAAAAAGGTGCCCACAATGGGGAAAATGATGGCGATGGCATAACGCAGGCCCAACGTCAGTATCCCATAGTCCCCGACCAATAAATCGCGTAGTGGTGCCCACACATGGGTGGCGTCAACGAGGTGGATAACCCAGGGCATGAAGTAGGTCTTAAAGACACTGTCCTCCAGGAAATTGACGCAGGTGCCGGCTCCAAACTGGCCCACGAATTTGTAGAGTCCAAAGTAAAGGACAATTAAGACCAACGGGTAACCCGTGAGCGGCTGGGTGCAAAGCTGGTTTAGCAAGTTTCGTATTCGGGTTGGAGCCCGGTTCGGTAGGGTGACGCAGCTTTCAAGGAGCTGTCCTGTGTGCGTGCGTAAGGAAAGGGTCACATAATAATGCGGCGAATGGTTTAGCTTGGACTTGGTTGATGCCACAATGTCAAGAATGGTGGAGGCCGTCTTTTCGTCTACCTCTTTAACCAGTCGCTCCTGTTCGCGCAGGTCACTCTGCAGCAGCAGGGTCGCACGCGTGCGAGGGGAGATCGAGCTGGTAGGTGACATGAGCTTGGCAATCCCAATGATGGCCTGTTCAATGATCGATCCACACTCGGTTCGGATCATGGAAAGAGGCGGAGGTGTTTTTAAATGGGAAATCAGCTTGCTGATACCTTCACCTGTAATGGAGACGGTGGGAATGACCGGGATACCAAGTCGCTCGGATAATTTGTTATGATCAATAGACATTCCGAGGTTGCGAGCTTCATCAATCATGTTCAGGACGAGCAAAACCGGGCGCCCGGCCTCGATTAATTGCAGGGTTAATCCCAACATGCGGTCAATATTTTTGGCATCTACAACGTGAATCACGACCTTGACTCGCGGACAAAATAGAATGTCGCTGGCAACCCGTTCCTCATCGGTAATGGGTAACAAGCTATACATGCCGGGGGTGTCAACAATCTCGATATCGGAACCCAGTTCCTGGCAATGTCCGTGTGAAACTTCGACCGTGGTGCCCGGATAGTTTGAAACCGTCACATACTGGCCCGTAAGTTTATTGAAAAGGGCGCTTTTACCGACGTTTGGGTTTCCAACGAGCAAAATCAATGCGGCATTGGCTTTGGGCTCAACCCTAGACTCGCTAGCGTTCACGGCCCCGATTAGCTGTAAAAATGTGTTCTTGTTCATTATCGAAGGTTGGGATATTACCAATGGGAAGAGTAGCTTACTAGTGCAAAGAGGCCTGATTGTTGTCGCGGGTAGCGATGATTCGCAATGTTTAAAGATAAGGTAATTTATGGAATTGGCAGCAAGAACAAGTGCTGATTATGAGTTTTTGGACGCCGGAGACGGGTGTCGCTTGGAACGGTTTGGGAGCTATGTTTTCAACCGCCCCTCGCCCGTAGCATTATGGCGCCCGGAGCATCCTGAACTTTGGAAAAAAGCCGATGGGACGTATCATCGAAGCCATACGGGCGGCGGAGAGTGGTCCTTTACCCGACCGCCGCCACCCCTATGGCCGCTCAAATGGGATGATTTAACGTTTATGATCAAGCCTACCGGGTTTGGTCACATGGGCCTGTTTCCTGAACACACCTGCCATTGGGACTGGGTGGCTCAGCAGGTCAAGACTGGGCCTGCTCCCTGCCGTGTCCTCCACTTGTTTGCCTATACCGGTGCGATGACGCTGCAGGCGGCACGCGCGGGTGCGGAGGTGTGCCATGTGGATGCGGTACCCGATATTAATGATTGGGCACGCAAAAATGCGGATGCGAGCGGGCTTAAGAGCGCTCCTATCCGCTGGATTACTGACGATGTGACAAAGTTTGTGGCGCGGGAAGGGAGGCGTGAGCGGAAATATGATGCCATCATCTTTGATCCCCCCAGTTACGGAAAAGGGCCCGGCGGCGAAAAATGGATTTTAGAAGAGCATCTCATGCCCTTGCTGGATTTGTTGCTGCCTTTAATGTCAGAGCGGCCACGATTCGTTTTATTTACCTGTCACACACTCGGGTTTTCACCACCGCTGATGAAAAACCTTCTGGTTCCCTGGCTGGACCGCTTTGGCGGTAAGATTGAGGCGGGAACCATGGTCATGAAGAATGCCTCATGCAAGTGTACGCTTCCAACGGGCTTCTTTGCACGCTGGTCGAGCGC
Source organism: Kiritimatiellia bacterium (assembly GCA_038330175.1). Lineage (GTDB taxonomy): Bacteria > Verrucomicrobiota > Kiritimatiellia > CAIKKV01 > CAITUY01 > JAABPW01. Next base: position 15,612 of record JBBQNS010000032.1, on the reverse strand, counting down.
GCAGTAGGAATGGGACTGGACAAACCCGCTGCCGGGTTACTGGAGGGGCGGCATCAGCCAATTAAGATAGGTCTGAAGAAGGGTTGGCCCCCATAGCATCCAGATCAAGGCGGCACCGGCAATGTAAGGTCCGAAAGGGATGCGGCTTTGCATTTCCTTCTGGCCAGCCAGAATCATTGACACACCGACAATGGCCCCTAAAAAGGAGGATACCATCAGGGTGAAGATAACCGCCGGCCAGCCCAGAAAAGCGCCAATGGCACCCATGAGCTTAACGTCACCCATCCCCATGGCATCTTTACGAAAAATGAGTTTTCCGAAGATCGCAATTCCCCACAAAATGCCAACACCCACTGAGGCGCCAAGCAATGCTGATACAAAGCCGCCGTAAGCGTCCGGTTGGCCATGCAGGGCCGGTACTAGGGTGCTGAAGACCAGCCCTAGCACAATTCCTCCGAGCGATACTCGGTCAGGGATGATCATGTGCTCAATATCCACGAAGGTCCCAAGTGCGAGTCCAAAAATTGCCACCCAAAAAATGAGGATGATGACAAAAGAAGGGATGGGGCTCATGGCGAGTATGGGGGCAGGGCTGATTTTAGCCCAAACCAGGACAAATAATACGGCGATCAGGGCTTCCACAATGGCGTATCGTGGCGAAATAGCCCCTTTGCAATTCCGGCAACGAGCCCGCAGGGCAAAGAAACTTACCAGCGGAATATTATCGAACCAGCGAATCGCCTGGTTACAATGCGGGCAATGGGAGCCGGGACTGATGATGGATTCCTCCCGCGGGATCCGATAAATGCAAACGTTAAGGAAGCTGCCCATGCAGGCGCCAAACCAAAATACCAGGAACGTCAGGTAGAGATACAATCCAGGATCAAGCGTAGCGATGGCGCCGCAGGCGGTCATAATGTCTTCCTTTGGATGCAGGTTAATAGACTGTAGGCTGTTAGGCTATTAGGGAACACGTTAACCTCTTGGACTGAACGTGGAAACTTTAGCGAGTTCCTCGAAAAGCGATTTTTCACGGGCCGACATCTGTTTAGGCACGACAATACGGACAATCGCTACCAGATCTCCAGGTTCCAAGCCTTTTTTCTGAGGCATTCCCTTCCCGCGCAAGCGCAAACGCTGTCCGGATTCGGTTCCCGGCGGGATGGTGATGAAGGCCTGTCCTTGCAAGGTAGGGATGGCGATTTTTGAGCCAAGTGCGGCTTCCCAGGGTGCCAGCAGACAATCGATTTCCAGGTTATTTCCATCCATTTTAAAGATGGAGTGGGGTGCAATGTGAATAGTTAAATAAAGATCGCCCGCCGCGCCGGAACCTTGACCGGGGCCGCCTTGTCCGGCCAATCGAATACGTGCGCCCTCGCTGATGCCAGCGGGGATTTTAACCTGATAGGTTTTTGTCTGGGCATGGGCTCTCGCACGGGGGTCCTGACTGGTCGTTTGCAGGCTAATGCTTTTTGTGCTGCCGTGGCAGGCTTCCTCCAGTGTGATCGAGATCTCGGCCTCATGATCCTGACCTTGAGGCGAGAATTCCTCGCCGGCGCCCCACATATTGGGAGGAGCGCCGCGGGAAGGGCGGCCTCCACGGCTTTGGCCGAACAACATCTCGAAGAAATCGCTGAATTCGCCCATGTCCTGGCCCTTGAAACCGCGCCCTCCGCCAGGGGTACCGTGATATTCAAAGGGGCCACCGCCGAAATCAGAGGGGGGACGGAAATCCTGGCCGGATTGAAAGTTTCTTCCGAGTTGGTCATAGCGACTTCTTTTATCGGTATCGCTTAATACTTCGTAAGCTTCCCCGATTTCTTTGAAACGGGCTTCTGCCCCGGCGCTTTTGTTCAGGTCGGGATGGTATTTACGTGCTAATTTACGATACGTTTTCTTAATGTCATCGGCGGTTGCGGTACGAGCAACGCCTAGGGTCTCGTAGTAGTCTTTAAATTTTACGCTCATAAAGGTTGAAAAGGTTCCCTATTAGCTGTTTGGATGCTTTCCTCTTATGTTGCCGATTGAGGTCCATGATGTCAAGAGGCACCCGAATCCTCGCCTAAGGACGTTCCGTCCACGATGGACTAGCATGATTCTCCCTGCCCACGCGGCTCGGCAAGCCTCGCCCTCCATAATACCTTGATCTACAGAGAGGTTATGTTTCTTTTGGAGGGCGTGGCTTGCCGAGCCGCGTGAATAAGGGGTGCTGTAGGGATTTGTAGTTCGGCGGGTGATCGTGGCAAACTGGCCGGACACATACCGATGGAGCACGCTTGCCATAAGCGTCTGATAAGGCAGGCCGTCTTCAACTGCAAGAGCCTGAATTTCTTCCAGATCCTTGGATGAGATGCGGATATTGACTCTTTTGTCCTTAGCTAGAGTGTTCCTTGCGTACCGCACATGCCGGGCAATTTCACGGCTCCGATTGGCCACAGGTCTCCACTCGCCACGCTCAAAAGAGTCGAGAATTTCTTGTTCCTCTTTGTCGAGTTTAGTCTTTTGCATCGTCTTCTCCTAAATACTGACGTGTCGCTTTCCTGCTTGGAATGATGGTCTTCAGGAATCGTTCTTCCGCTGATTCCACAAACGGCATTAGGTACACATATGAGCCAACACGAACAACCAAAATCTGTTGCTTCGGATACCGTGCCTGATTAGGATGGTCATACACATCCAGAAGATCACCACTTTCAATACGCATCACAACCTGGTCAAAACTGAGCCCCCGCTCAGCTTTTAGTTGAGCATTTTTTTCAACACTCCATTGGTAGTGATGCATGGTTCTCTTTTACTACATCGTGTGCCTTATGGAAACACTTTAATGACTGTTTTGTTGTTTTTGCCGATCCATTTGCCTCCATTTTGCCGAACGCGCGCCTTGTACTTGATACGATAGGACTGATGTCAGCGGCGCTTTTTGTCTTTCCTGATTGAAAATGAATCAATAAAGATAAAGGCCTTCGTTTTCAAATGTTTATTAACCAGGGTGGAAGTGGCTTTCAGGAGTGCATGATGAGCTTTTTTGAAGTGGGAATGTTGTTATGTTTTGGGGCTAGTTGGCCCTTTTCGGTTTATAAGACCTGGAAGGCTAAAACGGGGAAGGGCAAGAGCCTTATTTTTTTGTGGCTGGTATTGACCGGCTATGGGTGTGGCCTTATTCACAAACTGCTTTACAGTCGTGATCTTGTTATCGCGATCTATTTGCTGAATGCTACCCTCGTTTTGGCTGATATAGTCCTTTGCACGACCTATTTGAGACGTGAAAACTTAAAAAGAACAGATGCGTAACATGAAGCGCCCCAGTGTAGAGTGGCTTGAACCATTTTCAGGTTAGGTTACATAGGCGGTTACTAGGTTCCTGATGGGATAAATATTATGAACAAAATATGGATGACGATAGCTGGGGTAGCGTTGTTGCTGTTCTTTGCCAAGGCCTTATTGGGGTCGTCTAAGGGGAATGTCATGCTGGCCAAGGAAAAAATCAAACTGGGAGCCTTAGTGTTAGATGTCCGAACCAAGAGGGAGTTCCAAGGGGGACATTACGAGGGCGCGATCAATATTCCTGTGCAGGAGTTAGAATCGCGGTTAGGTGAGCTCACAGACAAGCGTCGGGCAAGGGTCGTCTATTGTGCGTCAGGTATGCGAAGTGCTCAGGCGGTTAAAATCCTGACAAAAGCGGGATTTTCAGAGGTAATCGATGCTGGGGGGCTGGGGAATTTGCAGTAAACGGCACCTTTGTATATCATGTTTTTCTGGAGGGCGAGGCTTGCCGAGCCGCGTGGGCAAGGCGAATCATGCGAGCCCATTGTGGCCGCAACGTCCTTATGCGAGGATTTTGGGCATGACCTCTCTCTTGACTCATGTTAGTCGTCAATGGCATCATATCCCGCTGTTTTTTGTGGAGTCTATGTGAAATCAAATAGGTTGGAAAATTTAGAGACGTCTTTAGTGGATTTGATCCAGCGGAAGGATACTTCGAGGATCAAAGACAGGCGTATTCTTCTGCTCCTCTGGGCACTCCGGCAGGCTTCGTATGGATTCAAAGGCATTGTGCGCCTACGCCACTTTCTTTATGACCAAGGTGTTTTCAGGCATCACACCCTGGGGTGTCAGGTCATCAGTATCGGCAACGTAACGGTGGGCGGAACCGGTAAAACTCCTGTGGTGGAGGTATTTGCGCGCACATTGCAGAGCCGCGGTCGGAAGGTTGCCATTCTTAGCCGAGGTTATAAGAAAAAGGAAGCCCCCTTCTTGACCCGCTTGGTAAATAAGTTGCTCCTGCGTGAGTCAAGTACCCCCCCGAGAATCGTATCAGATGGGAAGAAACTTCTGCTGGATTCTGACTATGGTGGTGATGAGCCTTATATGTTAGCCACCAATCTTCCGGATGTGGCGGTTCTCGTGGATAAAGACCGCGTAAAGAGCGGGCGATATGCCATCAGTCGCTTCGGCTGCGACACCCTGATTCTAGATGATGGATTTCAATATCTTTCATTACGCCATCACGTGGAGATCGTTCTCGTTGATAGTAAGAACCCATTTGCGAACGGATATATGTTGCCACGTGGATTGTTGCGTGAAGATGTCAAAAACTTGGCAAAGGCGCATTATATTTTTATCACTAAATGTGATGGTAGTGATAACAGCGACTTGAAAGCTGAGATTCGTAAGCTCAATGGGAAGGCCGAAATGGTGGAATGTACCCACCGCGCCAGATACCTTAAAAATGTATTCACAACGGCCCGTGAGGAATTGTCCTTTTTAAAAGGACGGACCGTGGGGGCCGTCTCGGGGATTGCTGTGCCGGGTGGATTTGAGCGAGAGCTCGAAAAGCTTGGGGCACGACTCTCTCATCGGGTTCAATTCGCGGACCATCATCGCTACACCCAGCAGGAAATAATCGAGGCTATCAATAACGCCCGTAATAGCGGGGCTGAGGCCATCATTACGACCGAAAAAGATGCGGTTCGTTTTCCCCGTCTTGATCGGTATGATCTTCCGATCTATTTTCTGAGGGTTGATATAGAGCTTCTTTCAGGAACGGAGGACTTCAATGCCTGCATCGCCCGCATCTGTTACAAGTAGCACGTTTGATGCGGCGCCTAGATTGCTGGTCGTGGTTCCGACTTGGTTGGGTGATGGCGTGATGGTGATGCCGGCAATGGCGGGTCTTCGCAAGCGTTTGCCCCGCGCCCATATCGCGGTTCTCGCTAAGCCGTCTGTGCTGCCCGTCTGGTCGCTCTTTTCCGGAGTCGATGCCGCCATCCCGCTTAAAAAAGGGCTGAGCGGGATGTTGGAAACCGTAAGGTTGGTGAAGGCCGAAAAATTTGATTTTGCCTATATTTTACCAAATTCCTTCAGGTCGGCTTGGGTCCCTTGGCTGGCGGGGATCCCCGGGTGCAGAGGGGTATCGTCTCAATGGCGGCAATGGATGCTTACAGAATCCGTTAAAATTTCAGATTCAACCCGGTGTGGCCACCAGTCACTCGAAATGGCTGAAATTCTCGGCCTTTCGCCGGATAAGCTGGAAGTCCCCCCGTTTCTGGTTGTCCCTGAAGTCGAGTGGGAAAAGGCACGCTGCAAGCTGTCGGGCAAGCTCCCTTGTATTGCCTTTTTCCCAGGTGCGACGTACGGGCCGGCAAAGCGCTGGCCTGTTGACCGATTTGTCGCATTAGGTCGTCAACTGATGAGCCAAGGATTTGGCATTCTCTTACTCGGCGGGAAGACTGACAAGCCGTTGTGTGATGAGGTTGCCGCTGGAGTTGGTGAGGGCGCCCTCAATATGGCTGGTGAGACCGCTCTAACGGAGCTGGCTGGTTTGTTGGTGAGTTGCCAAGCGGTCGTGGCCAACGATAGTGGGGGGATGCATTTGGCGGCCGGTCTCGGCGTGAAGGTCGTGGGCATTTTCGGCCTGACAGATCCTGTCAAAACTTCACCAGTAGGGGTGCAAAATCGCATCCTCTGCGCCGAAGGGGTAGCACGCTCTCGTGATATTGCGCGCGATTCGGCAGAAGCGCGAGCGGCGATGGAGAGTATTTCGGTTGAAACGGTCTACCAGGCCGTATTGGACCTTGCGGGCGTCATGGGCGATGGAAGTTCTTCTAATCAGCTTTGACTGTTTGAGCCATTTTTTTCTCAAGCTCTTTGATACGGAGCTCCATTTCCGCAGCATGTTGGCAAATCCGGCGCTGGTCAGCGCGAAGTTCTGACAAGGCTAGCGAGAAATCAAACACGACCAGTAGTAGGAAGGCGAACACGACCATGGTGATGGCGCTGACATACTGCATTCCCGTCAAAGTGGCCAACCAACCCACGGCATCAGGATAGATGGCGAATATCAGCAGGATGACTCCGGTGAAGACCCAGAGAAGGGCGTAGCGCTCTTCCATCGCAAAGCGCCTTACGGCCTCTAGGGTGATCATCAAAACGACGGCACTCAGGAAACCCAAAACGAGGCGCATCCGGAATACCAAAGAGGTCGCATTTTTATCATGAAAAAATGAGGGGTCGTAGGCCACTACGGCACAGCCGATGCCCAGGGTAATCCAAGCTAGACCAAGAAAAATCTTCTTCTGTTTTTGAGCCACCATCCGGGCCCCGAATCCAAGCATTCCTAAGCTAAAAAGACCCAATAAGATGGGTTGCAACGTCATGGCATCTCCTTGAGAACATTGTGTCTGGCATAGCGTGTGTTGACGGTGCGGGCTCGGTCTACGGCCAACGCCAAGCCGACCTTAAGCATATAGTAAAAAGCGCCACCTGAATGGATGGAGGACACACCTGTGGTGCGCGGCCGGAACCGGGCGCCGACTTCGCAAAAACGATATCCTTGACGGCGCAGCAGTGCGAGTGATTCAGGCTCAGGATAATCGAGCGGGTAAGACCGGGAGAAATAGGAAATCAGGGGGCGGTTCATCATTTGGAACCCGGAAGTAGGATCGGTGACCCGGGTGCGACAAATGAAGGAGAGCAGCAGCGCCAGACCTCTGATGCCTGCATAACGAAAGGCCGTGCTTTTGTAGGAATCCTGATCGTTGTCTAAAAACCGTGAGGCAACGACGAGATCCACGTCTCCGTTAGCCATGGCGGCTACCAGTTTGGGGATTTCAGAGGGAGGGTGTTGCCCGTCGCCGTCACAGCGGATGATGTAGCTGTAGTTGTGCGAGTAAGCATAGCGGAAGCCGGCTTGAACGGCGCCACCGACTCCAAGGTTGCAGGGAAGGTCGAGAACCTTAACTCCGGTTTTTCGAGCCACTTCTGCCGTCCAGTCAAGCGAGCAGTCATTGATGATGAGGATGTCGGTTCCCGGAACTGCGGCGCGGACTTCAGCAATGAGTGTGGGAAGTGCCTCCTGCTCATTAAAAGCCGGAATAATAATCAGCGTTTTTTTCAGAATCTCATCCATGGGAAGAGAAGATACTGGAAAAATCGCAGATTGTTAAGTTGTAACTACAGAGGCGGCGGGAGTTAGTCACATTTGTGCTCATTGGCATTTTCAATGTAGGGCCGTCGCTTGCGACGTGCCGCCTGACAATGTGATCGCCCGTATAAGCACTACGGCACGTCGCAAGCGACGGCCCTACAAAACGGAGATGCGTCCACGGAGGCGTGGTTGGCTCTGAATTAATAGCCCGAGATGTTGCGGCAGGTTCGTTGGCGGATGGCCGTGAGGAGTCCGCGTACGAGCTGGAACATTTGAGGAGGAGTGATGGCAATGATCCACGCTCCGATTTTGTGGAAGCGACTATGGTGGGCATGGCGAACATGTTTATTAAATGCCGCTAAAGAATAAGCCCGATCGGCGCGTAGATAACCGTACCAAAGCATCGTGCCGGTGCCATGTGCATCATCCATAGCGTCACTGGCGTTTTCGCAAGCATCCACGCCATAGACGGGGATCAGGGCTTTTGTCATGCGAGACCAGCCGTACATGACTTCAAAGGCAGTATGGCTCCAGGTGAAAATTCGCGCAGTGCCGCAGCGGTTGAGCACGAGCGGTTTGGCGATCATGTAAAGTTCACGGTCCTTGAGAAATTCGAGAATCATGCCCACATGCGCGAAATAGGTGCCAATATATCGGTCGCGATGAGTGGTTTCCCACAGGCGGTGATTGACAATGCAGGCCCCGATAAAACCCATGGACCAGGCTTGAGTCTCAAAAAACCCCTCCGCTTTTTCCATAACATTCTGTTTGAGTGGCAGTGATTTTTCGTGCAGCACCAATTTAAATGTTTCATCTACCGAGGCATAATTTACGTAAATAAAAGGTAATTCACGCTCTGATTTCTGAAGGATTTCGATGGCAGTCGGAATTGCCTCGGGAATCATTCGGTCATCTTCGCCCATGATCCAGGCGTATTGGCAGGTGCAAATGTCGACGCATTTGAGAATATTGCGGTCAATGCCTAGGTTCTCCGGGTTCCTGTCGTGGATAATGTGGGGATAATCGGCTAGAAGTTCTTTGATAACCTGGACGTTAGTATCGTCAGTGGAATCGTCTGTTATGAAAATGGGGATGTGGTGCGCTCGGCCAGACTGGATAATAGACTGTACACAGGCACGTAATTGGTCCGGCCTCTTATAGGTCGGAATACAGACACCAAGTTGGGTGTTAAACGTCATGACATTTTCCTCGAAAAGAAAATGACTTTACCTGTAAAATCAGTTATTGAGAACGTGGAATTCATTATTTTTTCTTCCAGCCAAATTTGTGAAGGATTCGTCCGCCTAGAACTAGTGAGGTAAACCAGAGTGCAATCGGCATTGAGAAGTGGCGCCACAGGAGGGATAGATAGTCGGACTCCAGGGCGAGGTCACGGGAGAGAGTGCTGGCACCGGTGGCGTCATTATAATTGGCAATGGTAAGAGGGATATATTCAAAGCAGAACTCGGGGTCATTGAAACATCGCATATTAAGTTCCCAGTCAGCCTGATAAGGGTAACGGAGATCGAAAGAATATTTCGATAGTACCGCTCGTGGATACAGGACCGCCTGCTGGCAGAGATTAGTTCGCGCTAATTTGGCAGCGGAAAAGGGGCCGTCATAGGTGCGCCCGGAATGTTTCCAGTAAGCATTCCCATAATAAATGGTATTGGGCTTTCGTAAGCAGGGGATGAGTTGTGTGGGGGAAATGACCAACTCGTCATCACAGCCCAGAAACAGAATCCATTGTCCATGAGCCTGCCGTAGGCCTTTGTGCATAGCATCATAGATTCCTTGATCCGGTTCGCTACTCCAGAAGCTGATTTTGCTTTCATGTTTGCGGAGAATCTCGGCAGTCCCATCCGTTGACCCGCCATCGATGACGATAAATTCAATATCAGCGCTGGCATGCTTGGTGACGCTGTTAATGCAGGCCTCAATGGAGGCCGCGCCGTTGTGAACAACGGTGATCAGGCTGATAACGGGAGATTGTGCAGGGCGGGTCACAACAATTCCTTATACAACGCTTGATATTGGCGGGTTATGATTCCGGTATCGAATGTGGTTTCGATTTTCGTTCGTGCCCAGGTCGAAAGCTGTAGCCGACGGGCGTCATCCGACAAAATCACCCGGAGGCCCTCAGCCAGCTCGCTGGGCTCATATGGGGTGGCCAAGTATCCGTTGACGTTGTGATCGATGAGCTGGGGAATTCCCCCAATGTTGAAAGCCACCACGGGGGTGCCGCAGGCCATGGATTCCATGATGGAGTTTGGCAGGTTTTCCTGAATGGAGCTCAGTACCGTTATATCGGCGGCAGAATATGCCTGGCGGAGGACGGTTTCATCCTTCAGAACGCCCAGAAAGCGGACAGGCACGTCCGCTTTAACCGGTATGGCTGGGGCCGACTGACCCAGTACCAGTAATTCGATTTTATCCTTCCAGCCGGAAGCCGCCAGTTGTTGCAATCCGGCCTCGAGATAGCGGAATCCTTTGTTGATATCCAAAGTCGCGTTCATGGCTGAAATCAACACTAGTTTCCGGTTCTGTGGCAACCCCAGCGCGATTCGAGCCTCGGGCTTTGGAACAGGGCGATACACTTCCGTGTCGATGCCGTTAGGGATGACTTCGGTACGAAGGCTCTTGAATAGCGAACTGCTGCGGGAGCAGTCGGCCAACCAGTGACTTGGGGCCACAATGGTGAATGGCGTTTTTGACCAGTGTTTAGCTTTCTGTTCCCAGATCCATCGGCTCAAATCATCGACTTGGGTTGAGCCAAGCTGAGGGCACATGCCGCATTGTTTTTTATAGAGAGTACAACTCCCGGGCACATGGCACCCGCCCGTAAAGGCCCATGAATCGTGGAGAGTCCAGACAATGGGCGGTCCGAGTTTTCCGATATCGGGGATGGACATAAACCCGCGACAGACCCAATGCAGGTGGATAATGTCCGGTTTCAGCGCCTGAATTTGCTGAATGATTCGAGTGGGTGCCCATTCCGTCGCCCAATGGGTGGGTGGGCGACTGCGATAGGGAAGGAGTGGCACGATTTCCATAAAGGGCCGGATTTTTCCGAGCCAGCGGGCGAGTTCAGTGTCGCGTTCATAGGCGGTTTCATCACCACTGGTTTTAGTTTGAACCAGCATATGGGAATCGGTGCCAAGGGTTAGAAGTCCTTGATGGAGTCTCCATGCGGCCCTTGCGGCACCGCCTTCGATGTCAAAAGTGTTGAGATGGAGCACCTTCATAATAGCTTTGCCTTTAATGCCGCCAGCCGCATCAGCCATACCTGTTGGGCACGGTCTTTCTCGGAGGTGACAAGCAATGACTGGGTGTAGCGATTAGCCACCCGGAAACCGAGTTTGGCAGAATGCATGCAGGTACGGCGCCATACCTCGCCAAGTACGTTTGCCATCGCAGATGGGTCAAAAGCATGTGTGGACTGATTGGCTTCGAGTAGACGGGTTAACCATTTTTCGGCCTGCTCCAGTCGGTCGTCCGTCATCTCCAGTCGCCCCATGGCGAGTTGCCGGTGAAAGCGTAATTCGTCAGAACTTGGGGCTAGGCCCAGGGCTTGTAATTGTGTTTGAACAACGCGAATGGCCTGCTCATCCATATGGGACCAATCGGTCCCCGTCAGGCTTTGGCCGTGAATGCGGTAACGGAGTAATACCTGAGGGAGATTGGCCGCAGGGATCAGGCGCAGGACGCGGGTCCAAAGTTCAAAATCCTCGGTCGGGAAAAAATCACCGTTGAATCGTAAATGGTGACGCTCGAACAGATCCCTCCGCAACATCACGGTCGGGTGGGCGAAGGGGGTGTCGATCAAGGTGAACGCGAGGATTTCTTCATGGCTGGTAGGGCGGCGTAGCGTTTGCGTGGAGGCACCGAGATAACGGATCCATGTTCCACAGAGTCCAATATCAGGATGTTGTTCCATGAAGCGGGACTGGACTTCAAGCCGTATGGGTAGACTGATATCATCCGCATCCATTCGGGCAATGTAACGCCCACGGGCCTGATCTAGGCCCAGGTTGAGGGCACCAGACAGTTTCAAGCGATCAGGACTTTGTACCAAACGGATCCGGGGATCTTTGAAACTTTGGATGATGGCCACTGAGTTGTCCTTTGAGGCATCATCAATGATGAGAAACTCAAAATCCGCATGGCGCTGGTTGAGGATACTTCTGATTGCCGCTGATAAATGTGTGGCACCATTATGAACCGGCATTAAGACTGTAATGAGTGGGGCCATTTTTAGAGGATATCCGTTACGATGGTATTATTGATGGATGATTTCAGGGGGTCACCTTGGGGATCTGTGGGAATGGAGAATCCAATGGGCTCCACACCTTCCATGAAGGAAATAGGGAAACCGGGATCAGGTGGAAGGAGCTCATCGGTTTCTTTGATTCGATAATAGAGAGTTCCCTCCGGAGGTGGCAGGTACAGGCCATATCGGCGATTGCCCCGGACTTTGGCTTTGCACCCGGTCGGGTCCGTTAGAATATCGGCGGCAACGGGTTTTATCAAATACCCCATCTGGAGCGGGTCGCGTCTTGCATAGAAACGGGACACCATATCGTCTTCTGCGCCCAAGGAAGAGTCGATGAGGTTGGCTGTTGTACTCTTGGTCGTTTTCCACGGACCGAGTTCACGCCAGACGGCGGTGCGAGTCAGACTGGGAATGCCGGAGCCACAAATCCCCGGCATCATGAAACCACAAGTGCGGAGCTTTAGGCCGCGAGACGAAGCGATGATTCGGCGTTTACGAAAGTCCATGCCGAAGCGTTTGAATTCTTCCCACGCAATATGGCGGTTGCTATACCAGGGACGTGAAAAGCGTTGATGAAGCGTGCATTTTCGCTGAAAATCAAGTCCGATGCTCCCAATAAAACGGTGTTGGTTTAGAATTTCAACCAGATCGGCCAGCCAGTCACCTTTGCCAGTGAATTGGACGTCTTCCGGCCAGATCATGATATAATCACCTTCCGCCATTTCAATGAGCTGATTCATCGCCGCTGCATGGGTCTGCTTTTTGAAAATCTTGTGTTGTATCCAATGACAGCTTTCCACATAGGCTCGCAGACCGGGTTCTTCGGATTCGTTATCTGAAACGATCCACTGTATCGCTGGATACTGAATGCAGGTGCGGGCCGATTCAAGTGTAGCGCGCAAATAATGCAGCCGGTTCCAGCTGAGTATTCCTATTGTGACAAGAGGCATATGCATAAGATGGATTCAGAAATCAGTACTGTGAAATGAGCTGATTGAAAACTGTCGTGTGGTGTTGCTGCCAGGATTTGACGTCCAGCGTTGAGACGGCGCGTTGTCGGGCTGCTGTGGACATGTCCGCGTAGCGTGAGACAACGAGGCTGAGGGCGGCGGCTAACTCCGAAGCTTGAGGGGGGTGATCCTGATTCCAATCCTGCGGAGCGGGGACACCCACCCCGGCATAGGGCCCAACTAATTCAGGGACGCCGCCGGAATGGGAGAACACAATCGGGAGGCCACAGGCCATGGCTTCGACCACCAGGCGCGGGCAGGGGTCATTATATTTAGGATGGAGGAGAATATCCGCTTCCCGCATGAGCGCCGGGGCTTCTGCCTGAGTGTAGGTGCCACGCCAGTCAACAGCTTCAGCCACCCCGACTTTTATTGCGATTTCCAGGATTTCCTGCTTGCAGGCGGCTTCGTCCGGTCCCCAGCAATATCGGCCAGCCATGATCATTTTGGCGTTCGGCTGACCTTTGCGGAACGCGGCAAAAGCAAGTAACGATGACTCAAGCCGGTATCGGAACATATGGCTTCCGGAAACAAGAATGACAGGTCCGATGGTCGTGCGGGGCGCATTTGGGGTGAACACGGTCGTATCCACAGGGTTGAACAGGATCTCGCCTTTCCCTTTTCGTTCCCCAAGAAACTTTTCGGCACTCACCCGGCAAAAGTCACTCTGGTAGAAAACCCAGTCAGCGGCATGATACGCAAGGGCGAGCGGTAAGTTGGCCTTGTCCCAACCTTGGGGATGCCAGGCGGGGTAGGCGACCCCGTTCTGGTTGAGCACAATCGGGCGGCCTGCCCGTTTGGCGGCGCGGATCAAGACAGGCAGGTGTGGAGGCAAGGCACTGCTGACCAGGTAGAGCAGGTTCGGTGAGGCTGGCGTGTTGGGGAATTGCGCTTCCAAATCCTGACATTTGATGATGCCCCCGGAGGCCGATTCAAAGCGGGATGGCAATGTGTCGTAACCGTAGAACACATGGGCCTTGCCGTCGCGCCTGGGCGTCCGCCAGCGCCGCTGCTCATGCAGCGCCATTTTAAATAGCCAAAGATATTTAAGTAGATGTTTCATACCCGCTTGTTTTCATATTCTCATCGCGTGGGTTTCTTCTTGGTGGCGGGCGTCGCCCAAGCTGGCCATTTCAATACGATGCCGCGCAAGCGTTCGATCGCATCCAGGACACGTTGTTTTGAGTCGCCGGTTAACGTTCCCTTTCGTTTGCGAATTTCCGCCATTTGGTCGGACAGCTGTTCCATGATCCGCTGGGCGTTGGTAGCAACGCCTTCACGAGTCTCAGCCGACAACATGGCGCCCACGGAGGCAGGTTTCGGCTTCTGAGGGGGCGTCTCGCCCTCCAAGGCGTCCAGTGCCCGATCCAACGAGCGGGCACTCATCTGGCTGAGGGCCGTTTGCCTCCCGGTCCGCGGGTCGGTCAACAGTGTATCGGGCGTGAGGGTGGCGGCCTTCTCATCAGATAACGCGGCGAGGCGATACAGAACGGAGGGATCCAGCCGTGAAAAAAAGAAAACGTTTTCGTTTTTTCCGGCGAACCGCGCCACGCTCATGTAATTCTGCGCCGTCTTGATCGAGTAATGCACGTGATCTTTTAGCCAGCGCTGCCAGGCGGTCTTGTCCGTGGTCTTGTCGAGCGCCTCTTTGGCGGCGATAAGTTCGGCGCCAATCTCAGCCACAATTCGGCCCAGTTGTTCCCGCGTCTGCAGTTCCTCTTGCTGCAACGCCAGGATGCGCTGGGTATGACGTTGGATCTCGGGATCAGACAGCGCGTTCGTCGTTGTCGATTTGCTCATGGTTTCTTCCTCGGTTCAAGGCTGTTGCTTACAAATCCCTCTAAAAACTTTTCCCACAACGGGGCCTGTCGGCTGTATTCGTTTTCAGACGCCGTAATGAGCCCAGCGGAAATGGCGCGGTTCCGGTCAGGTAGGTGCTCGAGACTGAACTGTGCCCAATGGGCTAGGGCTTCCACATCCTCCACTTCGGTCATCCAACCGTTTTCGCCGTGGCGCACCATATCCATGGCTTGGCCAACGCGGGTGGTTACCAGAGGCACGCCGCTGGCCATCGATTCCAGAACCGCCTTGGGGCCGCCTTCCTGGCGGGACGTGATCATGTAAAGGTCAAGGGTTTGGAACAGCTCGCCGATATCCGCATAGTGATGTAAATTGAAATGACGGTAAAGAATGCCGTGTTTTTCCAGACCCGCTTTGACATAGCCTCTGGCTGGACCTGAGAGGACGACATAGAGGTCCGGAATTCTGTCTTTTAATGCCCTCATGGTGTCAACAAAGATGTCGGGCCCTTTAATTTTTTTGGGGACAAGGCCGTCTTCCCAACCAACGCCATCTTTCTGGAAAGAACCTATGGCTGTTGCGGCATGCGGAATACCGTATTTATCACGGAACCTCTTTTTATTTTCAACGGTTTGCTTTGAAAACAGAGAGAGATTTATCCCGATGGGGATAAGATGCAATTTTGCGGGGTCAATGCCGGTGGAGAGTAATACCTCTCGCATTTCGCTATAACTCACCTGAATGCGGTCGATGCGCTCATGGTTTCGTTTAACCTTGTTGAATAACTCATCGAATTCCTGATGCCCCGTACCTGGCTTGCCATGGAAATAGGCAACACCGACCCGGTGTGAGGAGCGAAGCCAGTCATCAGACAATAAATAAAACTGGCTACCGTAGAATACCGATTGATGCCGGGATCCGTGCGCCCAACAAGGCTTTGCCACACTGATTCCCAGCGAGGTGGCGACGTCGGAAATAGCTCTCATTTCCTCATCGATGACCCAGGAGGCCGCATCGCTGACGAGGATCAGACGCGAATAGCGTTGCCAAAACATTGAGGCGGTACGCATTCCTAGCATGATGGGGATCTGCTTTGCCTGTGA
>JBBQNS010000031.1:0-33115 GCA_038330175.1 Kiritimatiellia bacterium | reverse complement strand
TTCGCGCCTATGGGGGGGGGCTACCGGCGGAGACCGCCGGCTCCAGAATAAAAGATGATAGCCCTCGCGTTTAATCATTGGAGTCGGCGGTCTCCGCCGGTGGTAACTGTTGAGTCCGAAGCTGTGCAAGCCCGACACACTGCTAGGCCGGGTTAGGCTAACGGCACATCGCAAGCGACGGCCCTACATAAAGCGCCGAAACGCCCTATTATCCCTCGCGCAATGCTTCCCGGAAGAGCTCCATGGCCTTGAGTTCTTGTGGGCCAATTTCATAACTAATGCAGTCAGCGAAATACTCCCGGCAGAGTGAATCGCTGAGCCCCAATTTGAGCGCCTGCTCGTGCGCGATTTCGGGAAGAGCCATTAGGCCGACGCGCTTGGCTGCATGGATGACTTCTAGAAGCCCCTTGGGGTCCTGATGGTTACCGCGGGTCGCCCAGACGGCGAACACAAACGGCAAACCTGTCATCTGGTTCCATGCGGTCGCCAAATCATAATCTCCGTTTGCGGCAGGGGCTTCGCATAAGGCTCGGTCGCCAATAACGACCCGTGCATCGGCTTTACTCGGATCTTCAATAATTTGGGTGGGGCGTTTCCAATAGTGTTTCAGCAAATAGAGCGCGAGGGCATTGGAGGTCCGTGAGGCAGGATCGAGACAAACGGTGTGAACGTCTCCTATAGGTTTGTTGCATTTGAGCAACACACTGCGCACTTTTTTGTTGGCGCAAATCCCCACTTCGGCCAGCGCGGTCAGGTCAGGGTTGGCGAAGAGGGCCGCAATGGGGATCAAAGCCGCATCAAGCGTACCATCCTTCAGAGGCTCAATTAAATTGGATGGGACATCCAGGATTACCCGTGATCCCGGGCTGACCTCATGAATAAATTTTGCGAGAGGAACGGAGTTGGCGTAAGCCGGTGCGGCAAAGGTGTAGAGGCAGGGCGCCGTTGCGGTGAAGAGCGTGACGAAGCCGCCTGTGAGGGGCCGTTGACGAGCTTGAGCAAATCCGGAGCGGGCCATTTCATCTACGACGGCATCGGGTGCAGGAAAATGCTCGATCGAGTCGGCCAGATAACGGTAGGCACTGCCTTGCGACAAAAGGGCGCCTAAAAAGGGAATAACCCGTCGGGTATAAAATTGATGAATCAGGCGTGGTAGGGTTGCGGTGGGCTTGGTTAATTCTAGAATAACAAGAGCTCCACCAGGGCGAAGGACGCGGCGCATTTCTTGAAATGCCTTGGCTCGATCATCAATATTCCTCAGACAAAAGCCACTCACAATGCCGTCAAAGGAATGGTCATCAAACATCAGTGCAGTGGCATCACCGGCGTGATAGGTCGCCCGGTCTTGAAGGCCTGTGGCACGGGTCTTCTGCTCGGCGATTTCAATCATGGGCAGCGAGAGATCGATGCCCGTAAGGCGGGCCTCTGGATCCTTGCGGAGGACGGCTATCGCCAGATCACCTGTGCCGCATCCGATATCGAGGAAAGATCGTTTATGATTTACGTTAGACGTTGGGCAAAGCCTTTCGACGGCCCGTCGGCGCCAGAGACGATGCAAGCCAAAGGACATAATGGCATTTAAAAAATCATAACGCCGCGCAATGCGGTCGAACATGCGGCGGTTGTCTTCAGACGGGATAAGCGCGTCACCCACCGGTTCCGTCATCGAGGATACTCCGGCAGTCCGTAACGGGCCCAGTTCTCATTTACCCGGCGTTCGTGGTCCGGATCAAAGGCCACTGGCTGACGGTAGCCGGGCTTCCAGGTGGCATCGATGGCGATGGGGAACTGCAATACCAAGCGGTTCCCCACGATCTGACGCTGGGCAGGGTGGAGATCGAGCAACGGATCGAAGCGCGTAAACCAGCCCCAAAGTATCATTCGCAAATCAGTTAAAGGGACATCCGGGGAGACGAGCACATGAAAGAGATACGGGTGGGTTGCAGGATGTGCGGCTAAGGCCTCACGAATGGCCGTCTTGTTGGCATCCGGCGGAACTTGGGCCACCAAAAAGGCTTCACCGACCGCCACCATGGACAGGATCTGTGGATGAACGGAGGCCGGTATCGGCGGGGGGGCTAGGCGAAGGGGGGGGCGATGACCTCGCGTCCCAAGTAAGATCAGCTTGCTGCCGGTATTCATGGACGGGCCGGTAAAATCGAGCGTGTCCTGTGCGGTGGGCGACAGAAGATGAATCCCGCTGCTCGCGTCGAGTGACTGCCACAGGGCGTGGCTGACCTGCTTGAAATCCCTGACATTCACGTCGTGATCCACCACGATCATGATTTTTGTGAGGGAGAGCTGGCCTTCGCCCATAAGTCCTAAAGCATGTTTGAGCGCTTCGTGACTATAGCGTTCTTTTACAGCCGCCACGGCCAGCGGGTGAAATCCGGTTTCGGGATAAGCCCACAGATCACAGATGGCCGGTCGTAAAAGCTTTAGCAAAGGCAGCGTCAGCTCTTGAAGGGCTTCTCCAATATAATAATCTTCCTGGGGTGGCTTACCGACCACTGTGGCGGGATAGATGGCGTCTTTACGGGCTAGCATCCGATCGACGCGGAATACAGGGAATTTGGCACTGTGCGAATAGTGACCCAGATGATCGCCGAACGGACCTTCCTGTCGTTCATCGCCAGGCGTTACGCTCCCTTCAAGCACGAATTCGGCGGTGGCCGGAATGCGGTGGCCGGTCCCGGACCGCTTAATAACGTCCAGTGGGTGGCCCATGAGCAAGGCAGCCAGCAGGCGCTCATCGATGCCTTCGGGAAGCGGGGTGATCGCGGCAAGGGTGAGTGCAGGCGAGCCACCCAGAATAACGCTGATCGGCAGTGATTCACCCCGTTCTACCGCCTTCTGGAAGTGAAAGCCGCCCCCCTTTTCGATTTGCCAGTGCATGCCGGTGCTGGTGGCATCGTAACGTTGCAGGCGGTAAATCCCAAGGTTGCCCGCCCCCGTGTTCGGGTCAACGGTATGAACCAGAGGTAAAGTAAAAAAGGGTCCCCCATCCAAGGGCCAGCAGGTCAGGCAGGGTAATAAGTCCAGCCGTGCCGGACTGTAACAAGTTTCAAGGATGGGGCCTTGATCGACGTTTCGCATCCGAGCTTGCGCCACCTTCCAAAGTTTGCGTCGTTCTGACCACAACGCCGAGAGGGTGGGTGGCATAAAGCGTTCGGCAAGATGAACCAGATCTTCGCCAATGGCAGAGGGGTGACGTCCAAAAGCCAATTCGACTCGTTTAGGAGTTCCGTAGAGATTGGTCACCAATTTGTAGGGTGAGCCTTTCACCTGTTCGAATAAAACGGCAGGTCCCTGTGCTGCGAGCAGCCGGTGCTGAATGATGGTGATATCTTGATCAGGATCAACTTCTGCTTTAACGCGAATCAATTCACCACGTGCTTCGAGTTGATCGATAAACGCCCTAAGGTCGAGGGAACTCACGAGATCGTCTCCCAGTTTGACGGAGCGGGGTGTCCTAACACAGCGAGCACTCGATCCACATAGAGCTCAAGCAGGGTGGCCATAGTGACTTGTTGGGGATCCTTGTTAGCCACCTGATAGAATGGGGGGGAAAGTGGCATAATAATCCCGCCGGCGCCCGATACCGTGGCCGCATTATGGAGATCGATTTGAGTCCAGGGCGACTCCCGCACGCAAAGCACCAACTTTCTTTGTTCTTTCAGGTGACAATGGGCCGCCCGAGTGATCAACGTATCCGCAATGCCATGGGCGACCTTTGCCAGGGTATTTGTGGAGCAGGGTAGAATGACCATTCCTGCAGTAGGGACCGAACCTGAGGCGCCTGGAGCCGCAAGATCGGTATCTTCAAAGACGCGCGTGGCCATAGCCGCAAGTTTGGCGAAATCGCCGCATTCGCGCTCATAGACGTTACGCCCCCACGTACTGGCAACTAAGGCGACCGGCCACGGCGATTTTTTGATCAAAAGTTCCGCAGCATAAGAGCCTGTGGCCCCACTTACAGCGAGTAAAAGATTCATCAGCGTTCTCCCAACATGGCAATGAGTGCCCCGGCAATTCCGGCAATGGCCGACACAGGGAAGAATCTAACAGGAAGAGGTAACTTTGAACAGTAGGCCAGTCCTAAAGCGACAAGAGTCACGACCAGAGCCAAGCCAGAGGCGATGCCCGCGCCCATCAGTAGCCAGAGTTGCATCGCGGCTGCAGCCGCAACCAGATGGGTCAGCGCCGCCATCCATTGGGCGCCCGTACTTCCTAGTGCCGCTGGGAGGCTGTGAACGCCAATTTCACGGTCGGTTTTCAAATCCTGCAGGGCGTAAATGATGTCGAACCCACTGATCCAGCAGAAAGTGAAGAGGGCCAGCATCAAGGTGGCGCCATCAATGGCGGTGGAACCGGTGACGGCAACGTAGGCGCCCAGGGGCCCTAACGCCAGACAAACACCAATTCCATAGTGGCAGAGGCTGCTAAAACGTTTTAGCAAAGAATAAGTGATCAAAATCACGGCGGGGATAGGCGATAGCCATAGACATAAAGGTCCGAGTGCGGCGCACGCCGCGAGGTAGACAAGGAGTCCGGCCGCCGCGACGGCCCAAGCTTGGTTCAATGAAAGCTTGCCACTGGGGAGCTCGCGGCCAGCGGTGCGAGGGTTGAGCTGGTCGATACGGCGATCCAGGATCCGGTTCATGGCCATCCCCAGCGAACGTGCGCCGGTTCCGGCCAGAATGACCAGAAGTAATGGGCGGAGGCCGGGCCACTGTCCTTTTGCTCCAAGCCAGGCTCCGGCCAGCAATAGGGGAATACTGAAAATGGTGTGTTCAACTTTTACGAAATTGGCAAGACGAGCTATCAATCGGTGACGGGGCGAAGCCAGATGATGTTCCAGTCCCGCGATGACTTCCTCGGCCAGAAGCATGGAAACACGGGTGAGGTTAAGGTGTAACTCCTCGTGTCCGGTATCATCTGCACGGTCACTGACCACTTTTAGCAACTGAAAAGGGACGCCTTGCAGTCGGCAGGCTGTCACAATCGCGTAGCCTTCCATATCCACCATATCGGCGTGATTAGCTAAAATGGTTCGACCTTCCCCGCCGAAAACCGGCTCGCTAACGGACACTAATCGGGCAGGTGGCAGCGAGCGCCAAAGACTCTCTGTAGCTAGCGGCTGAGATGGGGTTAACGGATTCTTAAGCAGAACATCGCCTTCGACTATTTCAGTGATGTGGCACATGTGGCCCGGGTCGACGGCGTGGGTGAGGGCTCCGCAGATTCCCACGTTGAGAATCCGGCTGGCTCCACGGACGGCGATAGCGTAATCGGTTGCGGCGGCCGCTTGGAGGGGCCCGATGTCGGTGATGATGACCAGCCCACCGGGGCGTCGGCCTCCGGCTGGAAAACTATAGGTTGGGAATGGGTGATCCAGTTTTTTTTCGGCTTTCAGGAGGTCGAGAAGCGGTTGGGCTTCACTCAGGGTAGCGAGCAGAATCGCAATCATTGGATCACTCCAGCCTTACGCGCCATCGATTCTAGAACCGCAATGGCTTTATGACCCGTTTCTCCAAGATCGACGGAAAAGTCGGTGACGAACATGGCAATGTGTTTTTTGATGACGGATTCGTCGATTTCTTGAGCATGGTCGTGAACGTATTTGGCTGCCTCATCGGGATGGAGGCGGGAACGAACGATGGCTTGACGTAGCAGGTTCTCAAATTCAACGGTGACTTTGGTGCCGAAACTTTTGCGAGCTACGATACAGCCAAGTGGAATAGGCTGTCCCGTTTCCTGCTCCCACCATTGCCCGAGATCGGTGATACAGGTGAGTTCTGCTTGTTGGTAAACAAAACGAGATTCATGGATAAGAATTCCGCAGTCGGCCTCGCCGGAGCTAAGCAATTCCATAACGCGGTGATAGGGGACGAAGATTTTATTTTCGGCCTGCGGTGCCCAGAGTTGCAGAAGAAGATGAGCGGTGGTCAGTTCTCCGGGTACGGCGATCCTGCAGCGGGATATATCCGCAGGCAGCCTAGGGGTGCGTGAGACGAGCAGCGGCCCGCAGCCGAATCCTAGCGCGGCGCCGGCGTTGAGGAGGTGATAGTGATGCCGCACCAGCAAGTAGGCGTAAAACGATATTTTTGTTATGTCGTAAGTAGCTTCCAGCGCGAATCGATTGAGCGTTTCGACATCATGAAGGTGAACCGAAACATCGTAGCCCGAACGGGATAATAAACCCGTTGCAACCTCATGAAACATAGAGGTGTCGTTCGGGCAAGGGGAGTAAGCCATGCTGAGGTTCATAATGCTGATTGTTTGGTCACTCTTTAGTCCCTTACGACTTGAATCAATCGAATTATGGTCATGCTTGGGACAAGAAAAGAGTTTGAACAGAAGCTCGCGAAGGCGGGAATGTTAACGCCTTCGGCGAAAATGCCAGATGTTTGAATTCCAAAAATAATGCGGTTGCGGCGTACTCGCCGCAGCCGCCTTTGCGAACTTTGCGTGCTTCTGTTCAAAATCTTCCTCTTGGTTCCGGTTATGTCGGGTTAGGCCAGCAGGGAAGTGCCCGTATGGTGGCTAATTCCTTGTCGAGCTGCGGGGCATTCCAGCCGAGTTCCCGCGCCATGATGACGGCGACATTTGTAAGTGCCGCTTTGGATGGACGGCCTGCAGTTCCTAGATCAGTTCTTCGCAAAATGACATCGGTCATGGTTTGAGCCATCTCTTCGCGCAACGCAAAGATGATTTCAGCTCCGGTCACGAGCGTCCCTTCGCCTAGCGGTTTCAACCAAAGCGGGTTCGTGGCCCCGATCCGGAGGACATTGCGGAACTCGGTTCCGTATTCTCCCACTAGATGACGAGCCATGGGCTCAGACAGTCCTGATTGAATGGCTTCGTTAACGAGCGCCGATAAATCCGCAATGTCACCTCCCGGCAGAGGGCGGGGCGGGGCAGTCTGGACGTTCTGCGGGCGTTGTAATTTCGTGAGCAACGCCTTCAGCGTGCGCTGGGCAACGTCACGGGCTGTTGTCCATTTTACGCCCAAAACGGATATCAAGCCGTTGATGTGGTCCCGTTTGGAATGATCCAAGATCTGATATTGATTAAGAAGAGAGGGCTCACTTTCGGGGGCCACCTCTTTATCTGACGCGGGCATGATGCCTGCTTGAATGAACGCAACGTCTTCTGTCGTCAACTGCGCGGCAGGGTAAGCGAGGTTCAGGTTAGCAACGAATGCCTGAAGGTCTTCTGGAGTGATTTTGATTTCGTCAGGGTTGCCGTTATGGGGGCGCAGATAGGTGCCTACCATAGTACGCCCGCGCCAAGGCACAAAAAAGAATAGCCGGCCACTTTTCCAGCCTTGCTTGTAGGCGGTGAGTCCCACGGCGTGTGTGGCCATTAATGGCTTACGCAGGACCACGTTCATGGCTAAGGCGCAACGGTATTGGGGAGTTGTTACGGTTTCGCCCAAAAGCCCAAGAGTATGCTTAGCCCAAGTTCCCGTGTTGTTTACAGTCACTTTGGCTCGAATGGTTAGGGGCTGGTTGGGCTGGTTAGTGATGCGGTCGATGGCGGTCACGCCGGTGACGTCGCGACCATTTTTTTTAAACCCTGTGACTTCGACGTAGTTGGCTACATGGGCTCCGGCCTGCACAGCAGCGGCAACGAAACCCAAACCCAGCCTTTCCGTATTTGAGGTGATGGCGTCGTGCCACAAAGCGGTGCCCGTGAAACTAGGGTTATCGAGACCGGGCGCAATGGCAAGCCAGTCGGCACGGGAGCCGATGCGGCAGTTCGGAATGGCTTTATCGGGAGGGAGCCCTTGATTCCTATCCCCGCTCAATACGTTATAAGCCCATAATCCACAGAACATGATTTCCTTTCCTTTCATGCCATGGCCATAGGTAGGCATGGCGCAGGGAAGAGGGGAGACCAGATGGGGGGCCATTTGCAATAGGGTCCGCCGTTCAATCACGGATTGGCGCACACGTGGCAGATTAGCCTGCTGAAGGTACCGGATACCTCCATGAAGAATTTTAAGACTATTGGCAGAGGTGGCTGAGCAAAAATCGGATTTCTCAACAAGTGCCACGCTAAGGCCTGCCAAGGCGGCTTCCCTCGCCAGCGTCACCCCGTGAATGCCGCCTCCAATAATTAAAATGTCAAATTCTTGTTCAGTAAGGCTGGCGATATCTCTAGTCATCAATCATTCTCCGTATAATTCAATAAATTCATTTGCATCAGTTACTTTGATCTCACGGGCATGTCAATCTTGAACCGCCTCGTTTAAACTGCCGGAACGACATGTAGCACCGCACTGTGTGCGGAATCTTCCAGGAATTCCCGATCACAGATCGGTGCTACATCCTTGCAATAACTGACACTCGGGCTATACTCAAAACTATGGTTTTTGGTTTATTCGGTCTATCAAGGAGAATATAGATGGGCATGGATCAGCAGTTCAATGCTTGTGCTGACTCGTCTGAGAAGCTCTCTAACGAAAAGCTTTTTCGTGCGCTCGTTGATCTGGCGGGCGACGGCACCATGGTGAGCAATCGGCAAGGAATCGTCCTAGATGTGAATGCGGCCATGTGTAATTTATTGGGACTGGCGCGTGACCAAATCGTGGGACGCCATATCACAAAGCTTCCTTTTTCACCTGACAGCCTTGTTAAGAACCCCTTCCGGTTTGATAACCTTGAAAACGGGAATACGGTTGTGGCCGAATGTGAGATCCTGCGTCCGAATGCCTCTCCGGTGACCGTCGAAATGCGGGCGCGAATGGTGCCCAATGGATCCGTTCATTGCATCAGTCGGGATATCACGGTTCGTAAGTATGAGGAATATGCCTTGCGGGCAAGCGAGGAGCGATATCGACAGCTTTTCGAATTGGAGTCCGATGCGATTTTTCTCATTGATAATGAGGTGGGGCAAATACTCGAAACCAATACTGCCGCCACATCACTTTATGGGTTTTCGCGAGATGAATTGGTTTCCATGCGAAATGTTGATTTATCGGCTGAACCTGAGGAAACCCAACGTGCCACTCTTGGCGCCCCCAAGGTAACTGCGGGAATTATTTATATTCCCATCCGGTATCATCGAAAGGCCGATGGCTCTGTGTTTCCTATTGAAATTACAGCGCGCGCTTTTATGCACGCAGGGCGTTCTGTCCATATTGCTGCCATTCGCGACATTACTGAAAGAAAAAGGGTGGAAGATGAGTTGCGCAAGAGGGAAGAACATTTGCGTGAATTGACGTCTACTCTTGAAAACCGCGTTCTGGAACGAACTCATCAGTTAAAAGCCGCCAATGCTTCATTGATGCAAACGGTTAGACAGCTTAGAAAACTGTCAGTAGACTTGTCAAAGGCGGAAGAGGGTGAACGTAAGCGATTGGCCTTACTACTTCATGATCACCTTCAACCCTTTCTGGCCGCGGCTACGTTAAAAGTCAGCATGCTATCAGAACCGATGCCAACCGAAGAACGAACGCTGATGGTCCAAGCCGCATTAGATTTGATTCAGGATGCGATCAATGCGTCTCGTGCTTTAACAATGGAATTATACCCGTCCGTAAAGGAGTGATATGAGCCACAATACCTTTACTAATTTTTTAACAGGGACGCTGAGACGTCGTCTAATGATCAGTGCGGCATTGATGTATGCGGTTCTGATGACAATTTTTATTGCGGTCCTTGTCCTGAAACGACAGGCTATATTAGCAGAACAACAGGCTGGTAATGCGACCGCCTTAGCTAAGGCGCTGGCCGCTTCATTTGTTCGGAATGGAGCGTTTTGCGCTGTTTTCGCCGTTATTGCCGGATCCATTATGGCGTGGATTTTCGGAGCTTTTTTCACCCGCCGACTTAAGGTGATCCAATCGGCAATAGACTCTGTAAAATCCGGGAAGCAAGACGCTAAAGCAGTCCTAAAAGGGAATGATGAAGCCGCTGTTCTGGCAGAGGGGTTCAATCAGATGCTTGAAACACTTCGGCAACGATCTCGGGAGGTCACGCAACTGAATGAATCTCTTGAACAGCATGTGACCGAGCGAACCCAGCAACTTGAGTGCACAAATAAAGAATTGGAAGCCTTTGCCTATTCTGTCTCGCACGATTTACGCGCGCCTTTGCGCGCTATAGACGGATTTTCCAGCTTTCTTGAGGAAGGTTATGCGGAAAGATTGGATGAGGAGGGGAAGCGATTGTTGAAAGTTATTCGCGCCAATGCTCAGAAAATGGATCGACTCATTATTGATCTACTAACGCTCTCGCGAACGACTCAAAGTGAGCTTAATTTTATTAAAATTGATATGCGCTCTTTGGTGGAGGCGGTATACAAAGAGGTCGCCACGGAGGCCGTGCAACAACAATTTAAATTCACACTGGAGTCCATGCCTGATGTATGGGGTGACCCTGTTTTGCTGAAGCAGGTATGGGTTAATTTAATCACGAACGCCATTAAATATACGGCAAAATCACCTGTGAAGGAAATTGAAGCAGGCGGTTTTATAAAAAACGGTGATCGTGTTTATTTCATAAAAGATTCAGGTGCAGGTTTCAATCCGGACTATGCAGGTAAGCTTTTTGGGGCATTTCAACGCCTACATAAAGCGGATGAATTTGAAGGAAATGGGATCGGGCTTGCCACCGTACAGCGGATTATTCATCGGCATGAAGGACGGATTTGGGCGGATAGCCAAGTCGATGCCGGCGCCACATTCACTTTTTCATTACCCAGTAAGAGCCGAACCTCTTAATTTCCGATCGGGTTCCTACGTGGTCCCAGAGGAGCTTGCAATTTGTGATATTCCCGCTTGGAAATACCGTACAACAAGGCGATTCGTCGATTGGCATCCGGAAGCATGGCTTTATCTATTACAAGATCCAAGCCAAGAGTTTTTAGCCGGATGCGGGTAATGCCTCCGTCATGGTCGCGAATGGCAAAAACATCATGGATACTTGATACGGGTTTGCCGTTGAGTTGTGTCACCCATTCATCGCGTATATCCTGATAGCCCACATTGATTGGATCGGGAAGAACGCCCGTGAGGATGATGACCCGCTCGCCGAGCTTGGCGGGAGCTTGAGCGCGTGTCAGGTAAAGGTCAACCAGCCGCGGGTTCGACCTGACCATCCACTGAGCCCCATAGGACAGCAGATAATCGGCGGTTAATTCACGAAAAATAAAGCCCCCTTCAACAAGGTATTCAGCCTGCCGGCCCTCGATATTCAGGGGTACTAGAGATTTTGAGTCGCTATACGCATCCAGCTTGAGCGACACCTCTTCACTCTTCTGATTGCGCCAACGTGTAACGGATACGATATCGCCAGGATGCCGACGCCCTAAAATCTGATAAACCAAAATAAGCCGCCCGAAATCTGGATCAGTGTAGTATCCTTGGGAATCAATGTCATAACCATCCCATTTTAAAATGACATCGCCCGATTGCAGAACCGAGGCGGCTCCGCTGCCGAGGATCGTCCGCAGGACCAGGACGCCACGGTCATCGTCCTTCAGGCCATAAAATTTTCGATTGGCAGGGGCTACCAAGGGGGCCCACGTCATGCCTGCCACCGCGACGCCACGATAGGGTGGGGCGCTAACGTCATCTATAAACCGCTTCAAAATGGCGGTGGGTAGCACCATACTCGTTTGCGCCGCATCATCGTATTCCATGATCAGCCCAATTAATTTCCCCTCATGAAAGGCAGGAGATCCGACCCGCTCCAACTTGAGATCGGTCAGGGCCTGGTAGGTCAGAACGCTGAGTGGGGCATTGGGAAGCTGTGAGATTTGAATGCCGGTAATACGGCCTTCTCCACTTTGTTGCTGGCCGGCTTCATCAAATTGGACAATTTGGATTTTTGCGCCGGTTCTAACGGGTGTTCCCCATTGCGCGGGGGTATAGCCTTCTGTAGGGGCTGCCAACAAGGCGGCATTGATCCGCGGATCGGCTTCAACCAAAGTGGCTGTGGTTTTGACGGCTCCACCCGGATGCTGAATCTCGACCAGCATAGCATTGCGGGTGAGATCTTCTGTGGTGATCAATTTGCCATTGGCAATGACGACACCGTAACCCGTGCGTGATTCCGGGCGCCCTTTTTTCCATGGAAAATGAGAATCGAATTTTTGGGCGGTGACGAGTACCTCAACCACGCAATTGGGAAACGCGTTGGACTCGGCTTTAACGATCGGCCCGAGTGAGACTACCGTCGTGATGGCCAGCAATGCACTCTTGGCGAAGTAACTGCGAAGTGAATGAAAATTCATTATTTGGCCTCCTGGGATCGGATATGGCTGAGTGAGGGAATACTGTATTGAGTCAGGATTTCGTCATCGGCCTTGATCGTTTGCCCGGCATCCATGATCAGCGGATCGTCACGACCTTCGAAACGGAACACATTAAACCCATTAGACGGTTTTTTTAAAGCCTCTGGAATATCGCTAATGTTATGAATGGGATACCCGTTGATTGAGGCCAGAATCTGGTTGAAGTGAGTCGCACAATACGTGTTGACGGGATGCGGGAGGCGGCCAATCAGCAATACAAACTGAGTGCGGTCTTTAATCAGGTTGTCGAGCTTGGCGTAGCGCACGGTATAGAGCAGATGTTGTGCGACCGGGGTATTGAGTTCAGAGCCGAGCGTGGCCAGGTAGCCACGACTGAGCGGAGAGAAGATTAGCCCCCCGGTAATGAAGTACTCTGGTTTTTCATCGTAGGTTTGGCGAAAGATAAAGGGGTCCGGCTTGCGTTTTAAAGGGATCACGATGGCGAGGGTTTTGTCTTCCCGCCAGATTGTAAAGAAAATGCTTTCGGTACATTGCTTTCGCTCAACAATTTCGGTGTATTCCACGCTGTTACCATCCAATCGAACCGAGCCATC
Source organism: Kiritimatiellia bacterium (assembly GCA_038330175.1). Lineage (GTDB taxonomy): Bacteria > Verrucomicrobiota > Kiritimatiellia > CAIKKV01 > CAITUY01 > JAABPW01. Next base: position 20,255 of record JBBQNS010000031.1, on the reverse strand, counting down.
ATTGGCAATCGAGTGGCCATCGATGGAAAGCAGGACATCGCGAGGCTTGAGAAGCCCCGAAGCCGCCCCGAAGGGGTCAACATAGGCGACAACAACGCCGCTACTTCCTTTAGGGAGCCCGAGGCTGGCTCGTAAGGCAGGGTTTTCTGTACTAAGCTGATCCACCCCTAATTCAGGATACCCATCATAGACGCCATCTTCGATATCCTTCATGAAGTGCTCAATTACGGGAAGCGGAATGGTGTAGCCAATATTTTGTGAAGCCGCAATTCCTTGGAAGGCGATTCCGATGACCTTATTGTTGAATATAACGGGGCCTCCGCTATTACCCGGGTTAATGGCGGCATCCACTTGCAACACCAGGTGCGAATCAATCGCACTGTGGGCATAAGGATTGTAGTCAATGCGGGAAACGACCCCCTTGGTCAGGGAAAGGCGGCCTCCGCCCATGGGGTATCCCAGTACAATGACAGCGTCATTCAGGGCGGGAAGTGTGGTTCCAAAGGTCAGCGGCTTTGTGCCCTCAAAAAAAGCTTCGTCATTGACCTCAAGCACCGCAATATCGCAGTCGTGCGCGATAAACTGGACGCGAGCTGGATATTTTCGAGTGTCACCTTCGCGCTGAACTTCGATAAACCGGGCGTCCGAGACCACATGGGCGTTGGTGATCAACCGTTTTCCTTTAATGATGAACCCCGATCCGCTCCCGCTCATGGGCGGGCTGGACTGCCAAGGCTGGCGAAAATCCTCCTGCTGAAGCGTTACGAAAATTTTAGTCACAGAAAGGCGTTGTTGGTCTATCCCGGCAAGGCTCGTCAGGGGAATCCATAGAAGCATGGCAACGAGGAGTCTGGGAAGACTGCGTGAATGGTAAAAGGAGGATCGTTGCATAGGGCTACCTGTACTCGAGTCCCTTGATCAGGGTTTTTAATTCGTCGTGGATATGGCCGTTGGTCGCCATGAAAATAAGGCGATGGGGGGAAGGCTCCGCAAGAATTTCGACCCGGCCTCCTGCAAGTTCAACAATCAAACCGGCCGCAGCGACATCCCAAGTGTAAATTCCCCCTTCAAAATAGCCGTCAGACTGTCCTGCCGCAACCCGGCACATATCCAGTGCGGCCGCCCCGATCACACGCGCCTTTTGAACATTTTCTGAGATAGCTAGAAAACGGGAAAGGCGCTGACCTTTTTCTGTGAATTTCTGGTCGAGGCCGGTCAATACCATGGATTCTTTAAGGGTTTTGACAGCGGATACGGTGATAGGTTGTCCATTACAACACGAGGGGATGTCGCGGGCGGCCGTAAATAGCTCATCCGTAGCGGGCGCATAAACTGCCGCTGCTACCATTTTCCCCAAATAATTCACGGCGACTGAGCAACACCACCACGGCAACCCGTGTGTGAAATTCACCGTTCCGTCGATGGGATCGATGATCCAGGTATAAGGAGAATGATGCGGATCGTCGGCAGGTTGCCCTTTGTCAGCGCTCTCTTCAGCCAGGATGGCATGTGTGGGAAAATGCTTTCGAACAAGTGCCCAGATCAATTCCTGACATTCCAAATCCAGCTTAAGCTTAACATCATGCGCCGCCACCATGATCGTATCCGTTCTTCGATGTTGATTGCTATGGGCGTGATGGCCGGCGGTTCGTACCGCCAGAACAACCGTCTCAAGTAACAGGGTGGGGGAGATTTCAGTTTGGACGCTCATATCAAAATACCAATCAATGACATCGTGGCATGATCACGCTGTATTCGATAACCATGCCGCGTGTGTTTACTTTACGGGGATCACAATGCGCTTGGAGTTGGGCTGCATGTCCTTGCTCTGCTCATATTCGGAGAATTTCATGGAGACCGTGCGGGAGATGCCCGATTCCTGCATGGTTACGCCATAGATGACGCTGGCAGCGGCAATCGTCCGGCGATTATGCGTGATCACGATGAATTGCGACATCTTGAGGAAGTCGCCCAATACGGTTACAAATCGGCCGATATTAGACTCATCCAAAGCGGCATCTAATTCGTCAAGCAAACAGAAAGGGCTTGGCTTGATCAGGTAGATGGAGAAAAGAAGCGCGACGGCGGTCATCGTGCGTTCACCACCCGACAGGAGCGAAACGCTCTGGAGTCGTTTCCCAGGAGGCCGGGCAATGATATCAATTCCGCTCTCCAGAACATCATCTTCGGTCACCATGACCAGCTTGGCCGAGCCCCCGTTGAAAAGACGTTCATACATAACCTGGAAATTTTCGTTGATCTTCGCGAAGGTGGTGGCGAAGAGTTCGGAGGTGGTGAGATTGATTTTTTTGATCATCTCCATGAGCTGATCTTTAGCATTAATCAAATCCTGTTGTTGCCCGGTAAGAAACGCATAGCGTTCTTCCAGTTCTTGATACTCTTCAATTGCCACCAGATTGACCGGCCCCATGGCTTCGATCTTGGTTCGGACTTCTGCGATGATTTGCTCGTAAGCCGGTTTTTCGGTTGCGGCAGGGGCATCGCCTTCAGGCTGCGGCTCGGGTGCATTCATCACATCTTCCAAGGTCAGGGTCCACTCTGAAGTGACGCGATCAACCAGGTTCTGACGGCGCATCTTATGTTCGGCGTTGTTAACCTCGAGCTTGGAGCGCTGATCCCGCACCTTATCCATTAATTCCCGTTTGGTAGTGAGTTCAGATTCCAGAACGGACAGCTCTTTGACTTTGTCAGTGCGCTGGCGTTTGATCAATTCCAGTTTCTCAGTTAACGCCGATGCGTTTGCTTGTAGGCTAGAAAGCTGGCTTTCCGCCTCGGCCGTGGCGTGGGTGAGCTGTTCAATTGTTTTTTCATATTGAACAAGGCCTTCTGAGCGAGATTTGATTACGGAATCAAGTTCTGCCAGGCGATGTGCGATCGGCTCCAGCTGGGAGTCCATGTGCTCGGCCTTCTGGCGTGCCTCGGAGAATCGGACACGAGCTTCTGTAGCGGCGGCCTGCAAGGTGGCCCGCCGACCTTCCAACTCCTGAAGTAAGTGAGTAAGTTCGTCCAGACGACGCAGCATGTCGGCCTGTTGGGTACGGCCTTCTGTAATTTTCAGGCTGAAGCCTTGCCGCTCTTCGTCATTGCCCGACTGTTGACGAAGCTTGTCCAGCTCAAAGGCCATGACTTCCAATTTCTGCTTCGATTGGCGGGCGTCATTGGAAACAATTTGAAATTCCCCTTCTTTCAGGGCAACGGCACGCCGCTGGGCTGTAAGCTGGTTTTGGGCATCTTCGATATTGCGATTCAGCTCCGTTAATTCAGCGGCTAAATTGGCAACCGCATGGCTACGCCGGGTGAGGCCTTCGTCAAGCCCTTCGAGCCCCAAATGGAGATCCGATAATTGATGCCGGCGGGTCAGCGGGTTGCTGGCACGCGCGTCCGTTGTCCAATACTCAAAGGCGCCATTGGCGCGTGCAACGACACCGCCCAATGTGACCACAGCACTTCCTTCCGGAATCTCCGCAGGAATGTCGTCGGTTGAATCCACTACAAAGATATTAGCCAGAAAACGCGCAACGGCGGGTTTGGCGAAAGGAGAGCAGGTGATCACGTCAAACAATCGGCGCGCCCCTTGTGGAGCGGGGATCACGGAGAGGGCAGCGGCAGAGGCGTTGGCCGCCAGCAAACGGATGGCGCCAGCCTTGCGTGTTTGCAATTCTTTCACAATCGCTAATGCATCAGGCGCATCGGCAATGACCACGGCATCGAGCCACGCTCGGAGAACAGATTCCAGCGCCGCCCGATATTCGGGTTCAGTTTGAATGTGGCTGGCCAGCGCGCCAAGTACGGCTTTGGCATTGATGCCGAGCGGATTGGAAGCGTCCATGACCAAGCGGGCGCCTTCGGGGAAGTCCTTGGCAGATTGTTCGTCAGCTTCAAGAATTTCGATTTGGGCTTTCTTAACTGCCAACTGGCCTTGAATTTCGCTACAGGCCTTACGCAAGGCTTCGATTTCGGTGTTTTTTTCGTCTCGCAGCGCTTGGAGTGATTCGAGGCGGCCTTCCCGAGTCTCAAGCTCCTGTTGGAGTGAACCCAGATGTTCCGCGATTTGTCCAAGCTGCGATTCGGTTTCAGCTGCCCCGCGCTCGATCTGGGCATGTTCAGCGGCCAGGCGTTCGCGTTGCACAATGGTTGCCTGCTGTTTTGTTTCGAGTTGGCTTAGCTGGTTTTGCAGTTGAGAAAGGGTGTGGTCCAGTGCCATGGCGTTGGCGCGCAGCCCCTGGATTTCCTTGCGGGCATTTTCGACCTGTCCCTCATGACTGGCCAGATCCGCGTTCTTTTTATTCCACTCCACTTCGGAATCATTTCGTTCCTGAATGGTGATCTGGAGGCTTTCCTTCAAGTTAACAAGTGTCAAGCGTTGCTGTTCCGCTTGAGACGCGGCGAGTACGCTGTCGCGCCGGTCGCGTTCGGCAAGGTTGCGGAGTTCTTCTATACGGTCGCGATTAATGCGGATCAAATCGTGATTATGATCAAGCCGGGTTTGTGCGGTAGCCCGTTCTTCGGTGGTTTCACCGATCAGCTGTTCAACTTCCATGATGGCGTTGCGCCATTCGGTTCCCCGTGCCTCGCCTTGTTGGAGGGTCTCGTGCAATTCCTGGATCTTTTGGCCCAATTCGGCAATCGTGGTGTCGAGCATCTGGAGATCACTATCCATTTTCTCCAGTTTTCGAGCCGTCCAGAAAACGTCAAACATCCGGAGTTGATCCCGTAATTCCTTGTAACGACGCGCTTTACCCGCCTGCCGTTGCAGTGACCCGATCTGGCGTTTGACTTCGCGTACGACGTCATCCAATCTGAGTAGGTTCGCTTCTGTTTGGTCGAGTTTTCGGAGGGCTTCCTTCTTATCCGCCTTGAAGCGGGTGATGCCACTGGCTTCCTCAAAAATTTCGCGGCGATCTTCAGGACGTGAACTCAAAACTTGATCAATGCGGCCCTGTTCCATCAACGAATAGGAAGAAGTCCCGATGCCGGTATCCATGAATAACCGCTGGATGTCCTTCAAACGACAAGCGGTTTTGTTCATGAAGTACTGGCCTTCGCCTGAACGGAAGACGCGGCGGGTGACGGTGACCTCATGGTAATCCGTTCCGAGGGTTAGTTCGCAATCCGTAAAAGTAATGCTGACTTCCGCCATGCCAACAGGCTTACGGGTATCGGTTCCATTAAAGATAACGTCCTCCATTTTGGAACCACGGAGGGCTTTAGCACTGGTTTCGCCAAGAACCCAACGCACCGCATCGGAGACATTGCTTTTTCCGCACCCATTGGGACCTACGATGGCGGTCATGCCGGGCTCAAAATTTAAAGTGGTTGGATTCGCAAAACTCTTGAACCCGACCAAATGAATGGATTTCAAATACACGTGAATACTCCTGACTGCGAGACCTTTACTGGCTCCGGAAATGAGTTGCAAAACGTACCACCAAGAGTGGCTAGGTTCAATCAGATATTTTGCACAAGATTGACAATACCGGTAGTGCGTGGTAACTATGATCCCGACTTAATTGGGGAAATTTCAGGAGAGACTATGGCCGAAGAAGCAAAAGATGATATGATCCGCGTTGATGGAGTAGTGGCCAAGGTTTTACCTGCGACCATGTACCGGGTAAAATTGGAGAACGGGCACGAAATCCTGGCTCATATATCCGGAAAAATGCGCAAGCATTTTATCCGCATTACTTCCGGGGACAAGGTCACCGTTGAGATTTCTCCTTACGATCTGACCAAGGGCCGTATTACCTATCGTCACAAGACGTGACGCTGGCCTCGATGGTCCCAGTTTCGGCCCGGGTAACACAGGCAGTGACAATATGGCGCGGTTTCAGGCCAGAACCGATTATCTGGGTTTGAATATATTGCCCTGACCATCCATGCCCATTTCCGTCCTTGTCGACTCGCTCTACAAGCACCCCGATATTTTTGCCGATAAACGTTTCTGCAAAATGCTGACGTTTGGCTTCGCCGATGGCGGTCAAGGCTTGCAGCCGTTCCTTCTTTTTGGATTCAGGCACCTGTTCTGGCATGGTATCGGCACGGGTTCCTGTGCGGCGACTATAGGGGAAGATGTGAAGATTGCTGAAAGGCAGATCACGCACAAGGTCGACCGTGTGGGCGAAAGATTGGTCATCTTCTCCAGGAAACCCCACGATAATGTCAGTCCCTAGTCCGACGTCTGGAATTTTGCTGACCGCATAGTCAATGGCCTCCCGGTAAGTAGTTGAATTATACCTGCGTCCCATGGCGGCGAGAATACGGTCATCGCCACTTTGTAATGGGATGTGAAGAAAGTGGCAAAGTTTAGGAGATTCCGCCATATGATCAATGATTCCACGTTCTGTGGTGGTGGTTTCAATGGAGCTGAGGCGGATCCGTTTCAATTCGGGTATCGTTTCAATATGGTGAATAAGATCAACTAGGTGATAGGCCCCATCCTGATAACGACCTAAGTTGGCGCCCGTCAAAATGATTTCGTTGAATCCGGCCTGCACGACGTTCATAATTTCATCATAAATTTCTGTGAATTTGCGACTGACCGGATTACCCCGTGCAGTAGGGACAATGCAATAGGCGCAATGGAAGTCACAACCGTCCTGAACCTTGATGAGGGCGCGTTGAGTGTCAAATTGAGGAATGACGGGGATTGAGGCGGGTGCGGGGAGGGGTGGGAAGCGCTCCGGATAGAGTTGGGCGAGAAGCGCCGGAATGGAGAATTTTTCGATTTGTCCGATGGCAAGATCCACGCTGGGATGGCTGGCTATAGATGCTCCCATGGTCTTCGCGGGGCATCCTGCAAGTATCACCAGTGTTTGGGGATTGATGCGTTTTGCTTGTCGGGCCGCATAAAGGGAGCTGTGTTCGGCTTTGCCAGTAATCGCGCAACCATGAATGATGGTAACATCACACGAAGTTCCAAACGGGAGGGCGGTATACCCGGCCTGAGTAAATCCAGTTGTAATCGTTGCCGTCTCCGCCTGATTCAGCCGGCACCCAATAGTTTTGATTGAGACCGTAGGATTCATGGACCGGATATGACCTCATTTGCTGCGCTGTAGCTCAACAGAAAATTAGCCCAGAATGGCGCTGATCACATCGGCAGCGGTGAATTCAAGGCTACCGGGTTTGCAGAATTGGCCAATATTGACGTAGTCATCACCCAGTGTGAGGAGGGGTAGCTCTTGGCCGCCTCCCTTGAAATGCTGGGGGTAACCGATGTTAGAGACCAAACCATTGCAAAGGCATTTTCGGTTGACCGTATTTTCGGCTTTACCGCCTTTGGCGACATAGGCGGCAACTGCTTCTGACGGGCACCGATAACCGATGGAACCATCATCCTTGCGATACATTTCACGCAGGAAACCGAGGTCACACCCCCGGCGGCGTTGATTGTAGAGTTCAGGGTCCGAAAGGGTTCCCTTAAGTTTAGCCACTTTAAAGGGAAAACCAGTAGGTGAAGCGAGCGGATCCGTGAAAATTTCGGCTTTTCCATCCAGTGCTTTTTGAATGAGCGCATGCCGGAATTTAGGGTCGAACCCGGATTCGGCGCATAGCGCAAAAGCAGTGCCTACTTGGATACCTGAAGCGCCATCGGCTAGGGCCGACAAGAGTTTGGCGTGTGAACCATAAGCACCGGCAAGCCAGAATGGGATTTTTAGTTCGCGGAAGGCCGCAAGATCAACGACATCCCGAGGCCCGTAAATCGGTTCGCCTTTCGCAGATAATTGAAGTTGACCTCGGGGCGGCGCATTGTGCCCACCTGCGAGTGGCCCCTCAATGACAAACCCTTGAATGCTTCCCGTCGCCCGTCGAAGCAACATGGTGGCCAGAGTGTCCGAGGACACGATAGGAAGAAAAGCGGGACGGTGCAGTGCGGCGAGAGGCGTTGTGGTATCTTCCTGGAAATCGAACGGATTAAACTCCAGCTTAATCATTTCGCCGCCGGCTTTTTCAGTCGTTATATGAATAGGGTAGGAAACGGCTTCGTGGGTTACAAGGCTATCCAAAATGCCAGGGATTTCAAGTGGGATACCTGCGCCCATAATGACAACACTGACGCCTGCCAGCATGGCTCCGTAGATGGAGGGCAGGTGGGGAAGCTGGATTTTCTCAAGATAGTTGATGCCAACCGGATTGGTGTGTCCTTCGCGGGCAAGAAACACTTCCACGAAATTGGCGGCGATACAGAGTTCCTGCGGTTCGCGTTTGCCGGATACGGCGTGGGGGCCAAAGTTCCGGTAGGGCGCATCAGGAGCTTTCCCATTGGGAATGAAATAGTTATTAAGAATCGTCTGCACCATTTTCTGGAACGGAAAATGGCTCAATGCCCGGCGAATATGACCTTCGGGATCCCCATCCTGAAGACGGCGGACGAGCACATGATCTAGCCCTGTGCCCGAAACAACGCCGAGTTGTCCGAGGCGGGATACGGCTTGTGCCAAGCGCCAATTTGATACGCCTGTTCCCATTCCACCCTGTATGATTTTCGGTATACAAATATTCATAAAGCGGAAATTATAAACAGTTCATCGAACAAAAGCCAGAACGTTTAGTGAAGTTTTTAACAAATACTTTTACTGTACGCCCACTTCTTAACGGGGCGCGCCAATTTCCAGCTTTAAGCGGTATCCCTGGGGCGAAGAGTGCATGGTCAACTTAGCCTGATCCAATTCGCGTAGGACAAGGGCTACCGCGCCCGCCTGATCCAGTTGTTCTCGTAATGCCTGTGAGCCATTTGAGGAATTCAGCATAGTGACCAGCTTAGCTACTCCTGCAATATTTTTCACCGTCTGGCCGATCCCATTCAGATTCGCCCAAGCCGTAGCGGCTGGTTCGGCGGCCGGGTCGATCGTCCAGCTACTTTTGCCTTCCGCCGCTGGTTCGCTTAACATTTTTTTAAGAATGGCCCCGTTGCTGGCCAGGAGCAACCAGTTTCCGCGTACGGAATAGGCAACGCGTTCCTCCGGTTCAAATGAAGCATAAAAACTTTTTCTAGCGTCATAGATGGAGGTTATCCGTAAACCATTTTCCGGCTCAAAAGGTCCGGCTGTTAGCTCCATTCCAAATTGGCTATTTAGCTTTGAGAGCGTTTGGGCGACACGCTCGTCGGCTTCGGCATCACTTTTAATTTGCATGCCCAACAATAGAGTAGGGGCTTTGACACCTTTGATGAGTCCTCTTAAATTTTTATTAATAGGGCCACGAATCCGGCCATTGTGGTCCTGATCGAGTAGGGCAAAGAAGGCCAGCGCGTTGGAAGGGGCGCCCGAAGGGTCGGCCAGTTCTTTCAGGGTTTTAAGTAGTAGCCAGGGCGGATCTTGAGGGGTCATGGCGGACACCCAGCTCAAGGGAAGCAGGGTCGCTAAATCTGAGGTTTTCCCGATAAGCGACATGGCGTTTTCGGTTCCCTCGGCGTCCTTCAGGTTTACGGCGGGCGGGAGCCCATCGAAGCCATATATTTCCAGATTTAGGGAATCGGTTTTGAGCTCAAATTGAAAGGTCACAGGCTTGTGTTGCGCCTCAAACCACCCCCAATGCCGGGGCGTTCCCTCGAGCCGTTCACGCGCTATCACCGGTCGCCCCAGTTCTGATACCGTGTACCGATAAGGATAATTTTCCGCCGCTTCGAGTAAGGTTCTCACCCCAATCGGATCTTCAGAAATGCAGGCGAGCACTAGCCCTTCAGATAAGGCCAGCGAAAGACGCAAATTGGTTTTACCGAATTTTTCCCGGCTTAACCAAATGGTTAAATTTCCATTATCCAGATAAACAGGGGTCAGGTCGCGCGTCTTTATCCAGGCCATTTGCCAGCGTAAAAGACGACTTTGGTTGCCTATCCATGAAGCTGCGACCAACGCCGGTTTATGCTCGGAGCCCATGGAGGGAACATAGGCTAGCACCGACAGGTCAGAGCCCAGCTTCTCTGTCCATTTCCGTACAACAGTATTAGAGCTGAGCGTCGAAATGCCGCTATCGTCGACCGCCAATGCTTTTACACAGCGGAGCAAAAGAGGGTTTTTAAAAATATCATCCCATTCGCTCGCCAGATTCTGGTTAACACATACCACCGTGGCACTGGAGGGAATGGCGTCAAATACGCGTTGGGGATGGTACGGCACATAGAAAATCCACCAGATACTGATGACCAAACTCACCATCAGAATCAACCAGAATACAATTTGGCGGGGATTTTTCATAACTTTATGCTGCGGACAAGTTCCTGAACTTTTGACATTTTGTGGCGAGCGAGATAATCGGAAAGGCCATCGATCACTTGCAGGGCGGTAAGGGGCTCAGTGAAATTAGCGGTTCCGACCGCAACAGCTGAAGCCCCCGCGATCATAAATTCGATGGCCTCCTTAGCCGACGTGATCCCGCCAATGGCGATCAAGGGGATTTTAACGGCCTTGGCTGCCTCGTAGACCAGTTTTACTGCAATCGGATGGATCGCCGGACCACTTAGCCCGCCCGACACATTGGCAAGAATGGGCTTGCGGGTTTCGATATCAATGGCCATCGCCGGAAAAGAGTTAATTAATGAAAGGGCATCCGCTCCGTTATCCTCACAGACCTTCGCAAACGCCCCGATATCGGAAACATTGGGGGCCAATTTAGGAATAAGGGGTAGTTTGGTTTTCGCCCGTACGGCGGCGACCACGCGGGCCGTTGAGTCAAGATGCACGCCAAAGGAACTCCCGCCCGCTTTGACATTGGGGCAGGAAATATTGATTTCCAAGGCGTGGACACCTTCAACCGTGTCGAACCATTCCGCCACCGCCGCGTATTCTTCAAGCGTCTTGCCCCAAATATTGACAATCACGGCAACATCATATTTCCGCAGAAAAGGCATATACTTTTCGGTGAACCCCTTGGTTCCCGGATTCTGAAGTCCGATCGCATTGATCAAGCCCCCGGGGACCTCAACCATACGCGGAGTTTTATTGCCGCCCCATGACTCCATGCTAATGCCTTTGACCACAATGGCGCCCAGCTGGTTTAAATCCACAAGGTCGGCGTATTCAGGACCATAGCCAAACGTGCCGGACGCCACCATCACAGGGTTCTTCATGCGGATACCCGCAAGGTTGATTTCCAGAGTTGGTTGCATATTAGTCATCCCAAATAACTTCATGTGACTCAAAAATAGGCCCATCTTTGCAAACTCGCGCCAGGGATTCCTGTCCATTCAAGCGCACCTTTTGCACGCAAGCAAGACAGGCGCCCACACCACAGCCCATGTGTCGATCCAGCGAGAGCCAGGCCTTCCAATTATTTTTGATCGCAAGGTCGCCAATGGCTTTTAACATCCCGTTGGGGCCGCAGGCATAAAACTCAGGCGTAAAACGACCTACGGCACTTTTCAGCCATGTGTTCAGAGGCGCAGTCACCAGTCCTTTAACTCCAAGCGAACCGTCGTCGGTGGCAATATGCACATCCCAGCCGATGGCCTTGAACTCATCGGCCAACAGAATATCCACGGCTTTGGCGCCCCCTACAAAAAGGACACCACGCTGGCTCATCGTCCGCGCCAGAAAATATAAAGGGGCCACTCCGTAACCACCTCCAATTAAAACAGGCGTTAGGCCCGCCGCCAAATTGGTGGGGAACCCATTCCCTAACGGTCCGACAATACTGACCAAATCACCTGTGCCTAACGCTTGCATCGCCGTTGTGCCACGACCAACTGATTTGTAAAGGATGGAAAGATTTTGCCCATCCACTTTGTAAATACTAAAAGGACGCCGCAAAACAGCATCATGCAGCTGGGTAATGCGCAAATGCACAAATTGCCCAGGGATCGCTGTGAGGGTGACATCGGGCAGATTCAGGGTGAGGACCCGGTAATGAGGCCCCATCGGGACATGGCTGACAACTGTTCCATTTTCTATACGCATAATCACTCCAACCTATTGCTCAGAAAAGAGGCCACACCTTACCGCTTGCCCCCGACTTCCACAATCAAATCTGCAAGGGATTCGGCAGCGCCACCTGATGTTCGTAGCCGGGCCCGAGTCCGCATCTTGTCCAGCTCAAGCGGCTGAGTCGCCAGAGCTTGGATCATCTTGGCCAACACTTCGGGGGACAAGGCTGACTGTTCAAGCAGCGAGGCCGCGCCGGCCATCATCATCGCTTTCGCGTTGGCTTTTTGATGATCACGCGCCGAAGTGGGAAGCGGGACAAGAAGGGCGGGAATGCCGAATAGCGCGAGTTCGAGGCAGGAATTAGCACCCGATCTCGAAATCGCCAAACTGGTTTTGCGATAAACCGAGACCATGTCGGAACAGAATCCGTAAACCATCGCAGGAACCTCGGCTTTTCGATAGGCTTCTTCAATCGCTGCCTTCGCCTGTTCTCCGGCAAGATGAATGGCTTCAACCTGAATCCCTGATTTACGTAGTTGACCCAAGGCCAGCGGCACCATTTCGTTCAAGCGTTGAGCCCCTTGACTGCCGCCCATGGTCAGGACGGTAAATCGGTCCGGAACTTCTGTTTGAACGGCGGCGGCCTCCTCCATCTGTTTTCGGAGCGGGAGCCCGGTAACGCGGATGTTGCGATGGGTGAGATACTGGCGTGTTTCAGGAAACGTGATGGCTATGGCGGTTGCGAAACGGGCCAGAACAGAAATCGCTTTACCGGGAATGACGTTGGCTTCATGAAGGATAACGGGGATTTTCAATCGTCGTGCGGCAAGCACGGGGCCCAGCGAAGAGTAGCTTCCCATGGCCAGCAAGGCTTGAGGCTGTTGTTCCTTGAGTGCCTTATAGCTAGCGCGGTAGGCACGGATAATGGTCAGAATCGTGCGTGGCAATCGTAGCGGGTGGAACGAGATTTTGGCGGCATCGATATTGATCACCTGGCCGGTCCATTCGTGACGGGTGGCCGCTTCTATCGCTTTGCCAGAAAGCCATAGAGCCACTTCATGTCCGCGTTTTTGGAGTGCCAGACCTGTGGCCATACCCGGAAAGACATGCCCGCCGGTACCTCCGCATGAGATGCTGTACTTTGCCATATTAGATAAACCTTGCTGCTATCCAAATGCCTGCGGCCATCGCCACAAGGGCTAATTGAATGGGAACCATCGTTTTCATTTCAGTCTCGTTTTTCAATAAAATGGGGGCAAATCGGCTTGCGTGGGACCTCATCAATAGTGACGTTAAAGCGGGTATCACCAGGATGGCCGTCAAGACATCCAAGGGCTCAAGATGGAGGGAAAAACAGAATGCGGGATAAATCAGCAATCCTAATAAGCCGGCCATGATTCCCTTCATGGCAAGCCCGCGTCCGGGAAGCCAGGTTAGCAGGAGCGGCCCTATAACGGAGCCGGTCAACCAGGCGACCAATAGGGTATTGGCAATCGGCGGGCCGCCCGCTTGCAGGTGTTCCAGAGTAAACGTCGCAGATCGAAAACCCGACAGCAAAACGGCGCACACGATGAGAGGCACCATATATTTGCCGCTCGTCGCCAAATTTTTTAAACCCAGAGTCATCTTTTTTTGAATGCCCGAAAACATGAGTGAGATGGTGCAGATTGAGCGGAGTGAAGTCAAGACTGCCAGTCACGCCTGAATCCTCGCCTAAGGACTTGGTCTCTCCCGAAATCTTCATCATACATCCTTTATTGACGCGGCTCAGCAAGCTTCGCCCTCCAGAAGAATAATCTCGCTCTTGTAGCTCATGTCTTCTGGAGGGCGAAGCTTGCTGAGCCGCGTGGATAGGGCGAAGCATGCGAGTTCATCGTGGCCGAAACGACATGTAGCACCGCACTGTGTGCGGAATCTTCGGAATTCCCGATCACAGATCGGTGCTACATCGTAAAAGCATCCGGCTAAAACGACCAAGGCATTCGCCTATTTCGGAAGATCCGATAAGGATTTAAAAAACTATAAATGACTGAACCATAATGATATGGTTGTTTCTTGATTTCCTAATAGTCTAAAAGTCTACAGCCTATCAACCTAACCCAGCTGAGCCGAAACCAAGAGGAAGATTTTGAACAGAAGCACGCAAAGGCGGCTGCGGCGAGTACGCCGCAACCACATTATTTTTGGAATTCAAACACCTGGCATTTTCGCCGACATGTCCGCCGGAGTCCGGTATTTCCGGACATAGGCGGAAGGCGTAAACATTACCTCCTTTGCGGTCTTCGCGAGCTTCTGTTCAAACTCTTTTTTTGTCCAAATCATGACCATAATTCGATTGATTCAAGTCGTAAGGAACTAAGGGTCGCATGATTCCAGAACTCAAACCAGAATCGCCCGCTTTCCGCTATCGAATCACCGTGGCGTATGATGGGAGTGCGTATGCCGGCTGGCAGGTTCAGCCCAACCACATGACGGTCCAGCAACGCATTGAGGACGTGCTACAGGCGCTTTCAGGCGAAACCGTCAAGGTCAACGGCAGTGGGCGTACCGATCAAGGAGTTCATGCTAAAGGTCAGGTCGCTCATTTTGATCTCTCCAGAAAATGGGTCTGTCAGCATCTATTAAAGGGGATGAACGCCAAGCTCCCTCAAGATATCCGTATCTTGAAAGTCGCCAGGGCAAAGCCAGATTTTCACGCCCGGCGCAGTGCCGTTAAAAAAGAATATCGATATTTCATCTGGAACGCCCAAGTTATGGATCCCAGCCGCCGCTTATATTCAACCCATATCCGCAAACCACTGGATGTGAATGCCATGCAGGCGGCTGCCAACATTCTGGTCGGCAAGCATGATTACGCCGCCTTTACCGCCAATCCCAATCGCATTGTCGAAAGTACGGTCCGAGAAGTCTATTCGCTTACCGTTAAACGTGCCGGCTCACAGATTGTCATTCGGGCGTCGAGCGAGGGGTTCCTTTATAAAATGGTGCGAAGCCTTACCGGTATTCTCTTAAGGGTTGGGGAGGGGGCCGTTTCCGTGGACGAAATCAAAGCCATTCTGGAATCTAAAGTCCGGACGGCTCGCGTACCAACAGCCCCGCCTGAAGGCCTGTTCCTCTGGCAAGTCTGGTATTAATCCAGAGCGCTTTTCCTAACATGTGCTGATTCACCAAGGTGTGCAAAGAGCCTGCTTGTAGGAGCAGCGCTTGCGCGCGATGGGGCGCAACGGGGACGCAATGGGGCCAAAGAATCGGGCGCAAGCGCTCCTCCTGCATAAAACAGGGTTCAACTGCATTCACTAAGTAACGTTCAAATACAAAAATCTGATCATTTGATTTGACAGGGGCGGAGGATAGCTGGAAGCGTGGAAAGATAGGTAGCGAGCTCAGCAAACTGATCGAAGTCTGATGGATGGTCGCTAGGATTCTAGAAAATGACTTGGCACTGTTTCAGACATGCGGGATTCTCGTAAAAGCGGCGCCCTCGCTGCTTGCATGGCGCCAAGAACGCGACGGGGAAAGCCATGGGGTCTGTCCTCGGGGGTGTTCTTTACCATGCGCCACGGCTCGACAAGTCTCGCCATCCAGAAGAAGGGTTCGGGTTTTTCTTTGGAGGGCGAGACTTGTCGAGCCGCATGACTTGTCATTTTCGTAACTGACGAATTGCCGATAATACAGGGGGGTGCCTAAGCCTGAGGCACTGTCACTCATCCGCATTTCGCTTGTCTCTACATCGGCAGCTGTTATATTTCGAAAAGTTGTGGATATATAACAGTCCGTGGTGTCGAGACCTCTGGGTTTGGAATCCACGCGGGAAGGAAAGTTCGTATGAAACTATCGGAAACGATTGTGAGCCGCACTGAACGCACGGGAGGATGGAAGTGTCTATTTGCCCTTATGGTGGCCATGGCCTACGGGCTGTTCATCGCGAACAAGGCGGGCGCCGGTTCCTTGGATTCCGCTCTTGATGAGACCGCGCTGGACGCGGCGAACTGTACGGCGTGGGGCGATGGAAAAGATTTGGGCCCGGCACCATTGGACGCGCTGCGTTTTCATCTGGGATTCCAAGTGTCAACACAGACCCTATGGAAGACACGGGGGTTGGCGGGGGAATTCCGCTACTTCCGGCTGGCCTTCAAGCAACCTGTGGAGGCGGGGACCTTGATTACCGATTATGCCGATTCGTTAACCCGTGTATCTATCTTGAAGGCTGGCGCAACCTATCCGGGGAAACTGGCCGATGATTCCGAATGGGAACGCCTGCCAGATGGCATGGTCAAAACTTTGCCGCCAGAAACAAAAATAAGAGCACTGCGTTTTACGCATCAGATCTCCGTACCACCGTGGGAGGTCGCCATCCGTTCTTCAACCATGGGCACGGTCAGGTTGTTGAAAGGACGTTTCTGGAACCCGGTTCCTTCCGGAGGAACCGCTTGGTCTGAGGGCGGCGATACCAAGGGGCGGCAGGATCTATGGACAGGGTACTGGCCCAAACCGTTGCAAATTGAAGCGGTCGCCATGGTGCCGCTCGGAGCCGGCGCACCCGTGGTGATCGCTTCGCTGCGCACGGACGTCAAAGATCATCCGACACTGGCACCCCCGACCGCTTGGGAAACTGTGGCCACCTTACCAGGGAAGGATCCTGTTGTCCTTACTCTAGCCAAGGGCGTGCCTGCTCGGGCGATGCAGGTGCGTTGGAGCGGTGTTAATCCTCAGCGCCAGCGCACAACGATCATGGCCGCGTTGGTCAGCCTTGCCGATGGCGAAAACGGGCCGACTTCTATTGTGCCGGTTCCGCCCTTTAGCGTGAACTACACGATGCCGATGGATGGTTTTGTGGCAATGCGTATCGTCGATTCCAAGGGGGCGAATATCCGTAGATTGGTGGCAGAGGTCGAGCGTGACTTGGGGGCGGTGAAAGAACCGTGGGATCTTCAAACCGATGCGGGGAACTATGTTGAGCCAGGAACTTATCACTTTTACGGGTTGGCACGCCCCCCTTTGCGCTTAACCTATGAGGCCTCAATTTATAACAATGGGGTCCCGCCCTGGTATGCTCCTGTACCCGGCGGTGGCGGCTGGCTGACCGATCACAATCCGCCGCGCGCGATTTGCGCCGTAAGCAACCTGCTGTTCATGGGAGGGGTAGGGGCCGAGGCGGGCAAGAGCCTGGCGGCCACCGATCTGGAAGGAAAGAAGGTTTGGGATGGCGGTCATCTGGAAACCATGCGCTTGGTTTCAGATGGGCGGTTTGCCTACATTGTCAATAATGATGAGGTCATCCGTATCGATCCCGCAAAGGGTTTTGCCCACCGTTCGATCCTTAAGTTTTCTTATAGCGATAAACTTCCCGGACATAGTGATTCCTGGATCCTTTCTGACAACAGTGGGGTGGTGTGTCACGACGGCCGGATGTATGTCTCCTACGATGCCCCGCCAGCGCCATGGATTCGGTCTGCCATATCTCCAGGGCAAATGGACTTGAACCAGAGCTTTCCGCCAGTTGTGCGTCAGAAGGTTCATGTGACTGACTACACTCCTGAGGAGATGGTGTATGGGACTTTCCTGACCATTCCGAGCTCTACGGCCGCGTATTTCGGCGAGGCCGTGAAGACGGGGCCGCTCAAGAATAGCCTGTTGCTCGTGTTGGGCAAGATGGCAGACATCGGGAGTGTTATGGTCCCGCCTGGCGTTCAGGTGTATATGTTGAAAACAGGTAAACCCATCCCAGAATCCATGAGGCCTGCCTCAGCCGCCGGCAATGATTCCTTCAAGGAAAAATCGGATGATGACGGGCTTGGGGATTTTGCAGATCTCGGGCTGGATACCGAGACGTGGCAGGCCACTCAACTGTCCGGAAAAAACGTGCCGGATATCGCCGCCCCACCGGAAGGCATCAAGACCCGGGCGCTTTGGTTTAAGGGCAACAACCTGACGCGACTAGATTACGCCTTGATCTTGGATCGGCGCTACAAAAATGTGGCCGTTGAGGCGCAACTGACCGCGCTCGAAGGGGTGACTGATGCGCGTGGCAAATGGACGACAACACGCGGAAACAATCAACCCATTTCGTATGGCGACCCAGCGACGGCTGCTCTCGTGTGGTCCAAGCCGACGCTTGTCCGTGGGGTGGCCATTATCCATCCTCACCGGCGGGCGGGGTTTGATATCGATGTGTGGACCGGCGCGGCTGATGCGGAGATCAACGATGCCGCCCTTCGCGATGATGCCCATTGGCAGACGGTATACCAGCACCGACAGGACGACAGTAGTATGAAGATGCGGTGGCATACGGTGAACGTGATTCATGCAGATTTCGGTGACACGCTCCCGCTTCGTGCTGTTCGGATCCGGATGGTCGTTCCTCCCCGGGAGGTGGGTAACGCCTCTATGGCGGTGAACGGCGGATTTGATGGCGTCGTGGCCTTCCAACCGATCGGAAAAAATCTTCCGCTGCCTTCGGACTTTTCGCAGCGCATCACGGAGATCCAGCTTCCTAAAGGAGACGAGGCCGCCACGATTCTTCGTCATGCGGCGATTTCAGGCCCCTCCGCAATGGCTTTCGATAAGAACGGTACCTTTTATCTGGCCGCAGCGAAGGGGATCCTCCGGATCAAGGACGTAGCCGCAGAACCCTTGGAAGGTGAGGTGCTCGTGCCGCGTACGGTTATCAGTAAGCCTCGGCAGATGCTATTTGACGATGAAGGACTCCTCTATGTGTTGGATGGGGCCACCCGGCAGGTTGTGGTCATGGATCCGGCAACCGGCAAGGAAATCCGGCGTATCGGCAAAACCGGGGGCGCACAAGTGGGGCACTGGGATCCAGAGCGCCTCTCTGATCCATCGGCCATGACATGGGATGCGAACGGAAAGCTGTGGGTGGTGGATCAGTTTTTCCAACCCAAACGGATAAGTCGTTTTACGAAGTTCGGAGTTCATGAAAAAACCTGTTTTGGACCTACTCACTACGGGGGTGGAGGGATGATGGATCCGGGGGATCGCTCGGTGGTCAACCACCTTGGCATGAAGTTCATGATTGATTACACGAACAAGACGTATGAACTGGAGGCACGTCTGCACCCTTATTCGTCATACGCCTACTGTCCTGATCGAGTGATCTACTACAAGGGGCATCGTTATCTGGTGGGGGATGAGCCCGTCTTGACGCCGTTTGGCGACCCAGGCCCTATTGCCGGGATCTACGAGGAAAAGAACGGGGTGGCTGTTCCCTTAGTCCAAGTCGGCTTGCTGAGTGCGTGGGGTCGGACAATGGCTGATCCAAAAATGAAGGCCGCCTTCAATAAAGTGAATCTGATGACTACGAGCTTTTGCTGGGTGGATTTGAATCGGGACGGGGTTCCTCAACCGGAAGAAGTTCAAACTCGCAGCGGGAACTTCTTCCAGCAAAGCGCCGGGATTGGACAGGATCTCTCGCTCAATTTTCAAGGCAGTCGTTTGCGAATCCGGCAACTTCGTGAAGATGGACTTCCACTCTACGACATGGCCGATGTGAAGTCGGTGCCGGAACTGAACGGTATGGTTCTGGTGAATGAGCAGGGTGAATCACTTGTCTTGGGGTATAAATTCCTCGATGTCGACGGCAAGGTCGTGTGGACCTATCCGGATCGGTATAGTGGGGTTCAAGGCTCCATGAAAGTCCCTTGGGGTTTCTATTCGCGACCGCCCGGCGTGATCGCCGGGACCGGCTGGCGGTTGGGCTTCATGGAAGTGGGCGGTGAACAACTGTTTTGTGCCAACGGGAACTCGGGCGACTATTATGCTCTTACACGCGACGGGTTGCTCGCAGCCGCCATCCTCGGTGGGCCTCGTGGCTATGGGCGCCGGTTCTTTTCCATGCCGGAATGCGAGTGGGGCAAGACCGATCTTACGGACCTGCGGGCTACCGTGGAAGACTTCCATGGGCATGTTTGCCAGGCCTCAGATGGTAAGGTTTATGCCATCGCCGGCAAGCAACACATTACCGTTATCCGTGCCGATGGCTTGGAGTCCATGAAACGCTTTGAGGGAACTGTGGAGGTCAAAGCGGCCGATGTTCAAGCCGCGATGGCCTGGGCGGCGGAGCGGGCGGCGATTGAAGTAGGGATGCGCCTGCCTCGGATCTACAAGGTCGAAACCCTGCGTCGTCCTCCGACGATCGATGGGCAGGCCACCGTTGATTGGCCATTAGGCAATCCCATTGACATCCGGACGATCCGGGATGAAAACGGGCGTGTCATGCAGTCCTACTCGGCCCGGATTGGGTTTGACGCGAACAATCTGTATCTATTCGGAACCGCTTCCGATGAATCACCGATGATGAACACCGGTCTGGAACCTACCCGGCTCTTCCAATATGGTGACGGATTGGACCTCATC
>JBBQNS010000030.1:0-33805 GCA_038330175.1 Kiritimatiellia bacterium | reverse complement strand
CTGCCCACTGCCCACTGCCTAGTCTCTTAAAAAGTCGTTGCGCTTACGCTTGTCGACAATACAACGCTTTGCAATACTCGGTTCACATTGCACGCGCCTTCCCATACGCGCGGCAACCTGAATCCATATCAAAGGGAGTTGTTTTTGATGAAGAAGTTGCGGGTATTTGTCAGTTCCGTGCAGAAAGAACTTGTCGAAGAGAGGCGGGCGGTGAAGGAGTTCATTATCCATGATCCTTTGCTTAGCCGGTTGAGATGGAGTTTGATCATGCTTCAACCGCAAGTTGTGCACGGTTGGTGTTTGTAAAAGGGGATGATGACAGCACACGAGAGCCTGCCATGGCGGCTCTGGTGCGTAAGGCTGGCAATCAAGTGACACGCCGGCGCTTTTCAGATATTCCCGGATTAATTCGTGAAGTTTACGCCAGTTTGGTGGATATGCTTGATCAAGATGGGGCGCTTCGTACCACTCCCTTTGACGATACAGTCTGCCCTGGCGCCAGCATGAGTGATATCGATGATGAAAAGGTCGCTGCATTTGTTGAAACTGCTGAGGCGAAGGGGCGGCTAAAACTGAAAAAATCCCGAGCTTCTAAGGCGGTATTGCAACATTTTAAACTCTTACGAGACGAACAGCCTGTTAATGCGGCAGTTCTTCTTTTTGGCAAAAATCCAACCGCCTTTTTCAATAATGCGCAAGTCCACTGTTTTCACTTTCATGGTACAGTTAAGCGCAAACCGATCGCTTCTCAACAGCCCGTCGAAGGAACTCTTTTTGAGGTGATTGATCAATGTGTTGACTTTGTTTTGAGGAAAATTGATCGGCGTGTCGGCACGCGAGCAGAAAGCACGCAGGCACCTGTTGAGTTTGAAGTTCCACGTTCAGCTATTATTGAAGCTGTGGTAAATGCTGTTGCACACCGTGACTACCGCAGTAACGGCTTTGTCCAGGTTCTGGTTTTTGCAGATCGGATCGAGGTCTGGAATCCTGGCGCACTCCCCCCGGGATTGACCCCGGAACTGTTGCGTGAACCGCATGGGCCGATACCACGTAACCCATTGATTGCTGAGCCCCTATTCCGTGTGCAATATGTCGAAAAAGCTGGAACCGGTATTACCGATATGATCGATGACTGCCGTGCAGCAGGTCTTCCTGAGCCTGGTTTCAGGCAATGCGGCCCACATTTTGTCACAACCCTATGGCGCGATTGGTTGACGTCTGAAGTTTTGGTGGGTATGGGGTTGAACGAGCGGCAGAAGTCCGCAGTTATGGTGGCAAAGAGTGTCGGCACGATGACGAATGCTGAGTATCAAAAGACAACTGGCACCAGTCGCCCGACAGCTATAAGAGACCTTGCAGATCTGGTTGATAAAGGCGTTTTTGCGCGACGAGGAACAGCGCGCGGTGCTTATTATGTTATTTCCGTTAAACGACTCAAAAATGATTCAAATGACTCGTCACAGTGAGTACAGGGAAATGACTCATTAATGACTCAATTGACTCATCTTGGTAATCGAAGGCCAAGGATGCAATGTGTTACAATCTTACGATAATCTTCTGTTCCGTTGTCGGAATCTTCCGATCCAAACTTAATAATCCATCACTTATCTATCACCAACCCGCCCCCATCTGTCACCTGGCCACCAAACGGTTCCGGTGAATCGTCCGATGGTGCACGGATCCATACTTGATCAAGAAAACAAAGAGGACATTAATTGATCGATGAGGTGCGGTGAGTAGATTGACCACTGCCTTGGTGGTCGTAGTGTCGCCATAGCAATATGTTGCGAGGTAATGAGTTATTGCGGAGTTGATGGCGTAATTTCACTATTGCCGCAAAATCCGGTTGTCATTTTGTTAACAGCCTCACAGTAAACGGCTTGCGGAGATCGACGCCTGGCGTGGCGGAGTATAGTCTTGCTAATAACGCATAAGACTATACTGCGACACGCCGAGAGGAGACCTGCGATGGAACCTGAAAAAGAGATAAAGTTTCTGCGAATCAAGAAAGTCGTAACCCTTACCGAATTGGCTCTGCATTTGCACTGTTCGCCGCGAACCGTGCAGCGGCGTCTGGCCGATTGGGCCGCGCTAAACAGCTACAATCGCAATGGCAGTTGCTACACGTTGCCGGATATTCCGGTGTATGACGCCAACGGTTTGTGGCGGTATCGGGGGGCCTTTTTTTCCCGGTTCGGCAATCTCCCCGCGACCTTTGCCCACATGGTGGCCAACTCGCAAGCGGGACTCACGGCAGCGGAAGCGGGTGGGTTGTTGGGGTTGCGCCCCAGTTCATTTCTGTGGTCGTTACGGGAGCATCCGGCGTTGCGGCGGGAGAAGTATCAAGGGCTCTATGTCTATTTCAGTTCCGACCCGGCCCGGTATGCCAGCCAAAAACACCAACGCCGCCTAATGTCAGAGGCTACCAGATTCCCCACCGATTTCGAGGCCGTCGCCATACTGATGGAGAAGGTCAAGCAGCCGGAGCTGAGTCACATGGCGCTGAGTCAGCGACTGAAGAAGAAAGGGCTGGCGGTGGATCACGACACTATCGAGGCTCTGTTTTTACGCCACGAATTGACAGTAAAAAAAACGCCACATTCGATCTGATCCGATGCCTTTCGGAGTACCGTGCCGCCTTGCTTCAGGGGGTGTCGGCCTCCACTCTATTCGCATCACCGCCGGTGGTGGAGTTTCAGCCTTCATACACGCACTGTCCCGACTGCGGCGTTGAACTCAACGTGCAGAAAACACCTACGCGCACAGTCAGCACCCTGCATGTAGGCCGTTTCCAAGCGAGGGAGACGTTCCTGATCTGCGAAGCCTGTGATCGACCGCAACGCTCCAAGGAACTGGGCACGCTGGTGCCGCCCAGCGCCAACTTCGGTTATGACGTGATGGTTTATGCGGGCAACGCCCTATTCTTGCGCAATCGCAATGAGGCCGAAGTCGTGGCCGAACTGGCGTAACGCGCCATCCCGATCAGTCCGAGGGAAGTCTCGTTACTGGGCATGAAATTCATCGTCTATCTGGCCCTTGCCCACCAGCGGCGCGCACCTGCCATCGCCGCCGATATGCGGGAGCGCGGCGGCTACATCTGCCACCTCGACGCCACCTGCGAAGGACGCGATACATTCCTGATGAGTTCGATCGATTCGCTCTCGGACATTGTTCTGGGAAATGTGAAGTTGCCTGCCGAAGACGAGGCACACATTGTGCCGTTCCTGGAACGTATCAAAAACGACTTTGGAGTTCCGCTCGCATTGGTTCATGACATGGGTATCCTGAAACTCACAACCCTCCAGATGCGGGGGAAGTGGCGTGATAACACTCCCTATTTCAGAATCCATAACGCCTTGAAACCGATCATGCAGGACAAGACGCTCTGGAAAGCGGTTGAGGCCCTTGAATCCAAAATCATCGTCTTTGAAAAGCTGCGCAACGCCATGCGCATTGCGCAGCCGACCGATTCGCGCGGACTCAATGACGAGGGCCACACGGGTCACATCCGCACCATCGAAAAGCGCGTGAGAGCCTTCCGTACCTGGCTGACCGGATGCCCTGACTATCCCGGCTCTGCCACCGCTCACAAAATGATCGGGCAAATCGATAAGTATTGGCAAAAACTCTTTGCCGATCCGATCCAGACCCAGACCCCGTCCGGTTCTGTTCTCATCCAGCCCTAGCGAACCAACAACATCCTCGAACAGTTCTTTCGCCGCCTCAAGCGCGCCGATCGTCGCCGCACCGGAAATGCCTCCTCCGGCCGCATGCTACGCACCATCCTTGCCGAAACCCCGCTGGCCCAGAACCTGAAAAATCCTCACTACATGAAACTCCTGCTCAACGGAAAATCCTCACTCGAAGAAGTTTTTGCCGAGATCGAAATCGACACCTTGCGCGAGGCTTTCCTCGAGGCTCAGCAAGATCAGGAGAAAATCCCAGCCAAACTCAGGCCTCTTATCGCCATGCCAGACTTCCCGGAAAAACTCACCAAAATGGTCGAAAGAGCTGTGGCTTGACCGAAATCCAACCGGATTTTGCGGTAATAGGCCGTGACGGTTGGCAATCAGGGGGCAACCTACGGGTTTTCCTCCTGGATCCCATACCACGGTAATGAAGGATTTATCGAGGACGACTTTGACCGGCGTACCCATCTTGGTCCGGCTCACGGTCTGGTTCCCCATGAGATATGGAATGCGCTCATGATGGACGTTGTCATTCCCCAGGAAAAGATTGATGAGCTCTCCACGCGGATCGATTGGGCCGCGTTTCGTCGTGCCGTCGCCGAATGGCGGCTGGTGGCGGACGATTTTTTCGGGGATTTCTACCCGCTTACCGAGTACAGCCTAGATGGTGATAAGTGGATTGCCTGGCAATTCTTCCGGCCCGAGACCGGCAAGGGCTTGACCGTGACTCTGCCCCAGCAAACGCAATCAGCCTTGATCATCTTACGGCCTCATAAAAAATAGCAGGCGTTGAGTTTTATTGTATATAGCGGTTGTGTTGGTTTGGTGGATCGGGTAGTTTTGCGCCATGAAACCGGCTGATCACGAACTATTGATATTTGATGGTGCGACGGGCACCCAGCTCCAGCGTAAGGTTATTCCTGATTCGGCCTGGGAGGGCAAAGAAGGTTGTAATGAATTCCTGAACCTCTCGGCGCCCGACATCATTGTCGGGTTGCATCAAGAATTCCTTGATGCCGGCGCACAGGTTGTAGAAACCAACACCTTTGGCGCCTCGCGGATTGTGTTAGACGAATACGGGATTGGGGATCGCACCGCTGAAATCAATGCGGCGGCAGTGGCGAATGCGCGTAAGGCCATCGCCGGTCGGCCCGGCCGGTATGTCTGCGGTTCGTTGGGCCCTTCCACCAAACTCCCTTCACTGGGTCACATTTCGCCCGAAGCCTTGAGTGCGGCCTACCGCGAACAGATTACGGCGTTGGTGGAATCGGGAGTCGATCTTCTGTTGTTGGAAACCTGTCAGGATTTGTTCCAGATCAAGCTGGCACTGATCGCGTGTTTCGAAACTCTGGAACAGCTGGGGCGGGAGGTGCCGGTCATGGTGTCGGCCACGCTCGAGCGAACCGGCACGATGTTGGTGGGGACGGATATCGCAGCGGTGGCGGTGACCTTGGAGCCCTTCCCGCTTTTCTCATTCGGACTCAACTGCGCGACCGGCCCTGCGGATATGGTCTCGCATATTCATTTTCTGCAACATCAATGGCCGGGCCGTATCTCAGTGATGCCAAACCAGGGCCTGCCTGAAATCATTAACGGGCAGACGGCTTATCGACTGACTCCGGCAGAGTTCGCGCGCCAGATGCGGGTGTTTGTGGCTGACTACGGTGTGAGTATTGTGGGCGGGTGTTGCGGGACTTCACCGGAACATATCCGTGCCTTGGCTGACGCTGTGCGTGATGTTCACCCAGCCGTTAGGACGGTGGAACGATGAAGCCGGCCTTAGCAAGTTTGTATCAAGCCGTCGATCTGCGGCAGGAGATCCCTCCTTTGCTGATTGGCGAGCGCATGAACACCAACGGCTCTAAACGGTTCCGTGACCGTTTGCTGGCCGAAGACTTCCAGGGTTGTGTCGATATCGGGCTGGAGCAAGAACGCCGCGGCGCCCACATTCTTGATTTATGCGTAGCCTATGCGGGACGTGATGAGAAGGCCGACATGCTTGAAATGGTCCGGCGTCTCAGCGGAACGGTCAAACTGCCCTTGCTGATAGATTCCACCACGCCCGATGTCATTGAGGCTGCGTTACGGATTTATCCGGGGCGCTGCATGGTCAACTCCATCAACCTAGAAGATGGGGGCAAAGCCATTCGCCGGGTTTGCGCGGTGCTAAAAAAATATGGAGCGGCTACCGTGGCGCTCACGATTGGACCCGGCGGGATGGCCATGACGGCGTCCGACAAGGTCGCCGTTGCGCGGCAGATTCATGATATCGCCGTAGGTGAGTTTGGGTTTCGTCCCCAGGATTTGATGTTTGATGCCTTAACCTTCACCATCGGGGCAGGGGATGAAACCCTCCGCGATGCGGCCATCCAGACATTGGACGGCATTCGTGGCATCAAGGCGGCATTACCCGGAGTTGGCTGCGTACTGGGCCTAAGTAATATTTCGTTTGGACTGGCACCAGCGAGCCGGAAAGTCCTGAATTCGGTCTTTTTGCATGAGGCTGTTCTAGCCGGTCTGGATGCCGCGATTGTGGATCCCGGCAATATACTCCCACTGGCTCGTATCAGTGCCGTTGACCGGGAGATCTGCCTGGACCTTCTTTACAATCGCCAGAAAGACCCTGCGCGAACACCCCTGCTGCTGTTCATCGATCATTTTCATCGCCTGGCCGGCGGGGAAGTGGCCGCTGAAAAAAAGCCTGAGGATGAACATCGTCCGGCTGAACAGGCGTTGGCGGCCCGTATTGAGGAAGGCTCAAAAGAGGGGCTGGAAGATGTTCTGGCCATCCTTTTGCGCCGTATGCCCGCCGTGGAAATCATCAATCGTATTTTGATCCCCGCCATGCGGCATGTGGGCGAGTTATTTGGGCGGGGGGAGATGCTCTTACCGTTTGTGTTACAGAGTGCGGAGGCTATGAAGCGCTCGGTCTCGCTTTTGGAACCCCATATGCCGTTGGTCCAGGAAGGCCATGCAACGCGAATCCTACTCGCCACGGTGCAAGGGGATGTGCATGACATCGGTAAAAACCTGGTGGATATCATTCTGACCAATAACGGTTACAAAGTGTTCAATCTGGGCATCAAGGTACCCGCTGAAACGATCATCCAGAAGGCGATCGAGCACAAAGTCCAAGTGATTGGATTGAGCGGCTTGCTTGTAAAATCGGCTTTGGTGATGAAAGAGAGCATGCCGCAGTATCGCGAGGCCGGTCTCGATATTCCTATTTTGTTGGGCGGCGCGGCGCTGACGCGTAAATTTGTGGCAATGGATTGCGGGCCAGCCTATTCCGCGCCGGTGGTCTACTGTGCGGATGCCTTTGCCGGCCTCCAAGCGGTGCGCGATTTTGAGGCTGGAAAATTGAAGGGAACCACCTTTGATGTGACGACGCCTGCGGCCCTGAAGCCGGGGGTCAAAACCGTTGATCTGGATCGCTCCAATCCAGTACCCACTCCGCCGTTCCTCGGGTTTAAGCATGTTAAGGATATCCCCTTGTCGGCCCTCTATCCCTACGTCAATACGCAAGCTCTGTTCCGCGGACGCTGGGGCTATCGGCGGGCGAAGTTATCGCTCGAGGATTACAATAAATTGATTGCCGAAAAAGTTCAGCCTCTCTACGAGCGGCTGGTGCGTGAAAGTGCCACTGAAGGCTGGCTTAAGCCCCAGGCGGCCTACGGCTATTTCCGCTGTTTCAGCCGGGGCAATGAATTGATTGTGCGTGACGAAAATCGGGAACATCTGTTCGGCTTTCCGCGTCAAGGCGAAGCCC
Organism: Kiritimatiellia bacterium; assembly: GCA_038330175.1. GTDB lineage: Bacteria > Verrucomicrobiota > Kiritimatiellia > CAIKKV01 > CAITUY01 > JAABPW01. Next base: position 26,347 of record JBBQNS010000030.1, on the reverse strand, counting down.
CGAATCTCTGTATTGCCGACTACTTCAAAACGGAAGCGGAAGGCGGCGATATTGTTGCCTTCTTTGTGGTCACCATGGGCGAGACGATTGCTGAAAAAACACGCCTTCTTTATGAATCCAACCAGTATCATGATTATCTGATGGTTCATGCTTTCGGTGTAGAATTGACAGACGCCTTAGCCGAATACTGGCATGCGGTCATGCGGCGTGAGCTGGGGATTGCGGGCAAGGAACCGACCGAGACCTCGGGATTTGTCACTCAGGATTACCAAGGTTCGCGCTATGGTTTTGGGTATCCTTCCTGTCCCGATATGGAGGCGCACAAGCCGGTGTTTGAAATGTTGCATCCGGAAGCACTCGGAGTGGGGCTGACCGAAAGCATGCAGATGACTCCGGAATTCAGCACCTCAGCCATTATTTCTCATCACCCTCAAGCCAAATATTTCGCCGTATAAGGTCCCTTATGAGCACACCCACCCAACGCTATATCTGTTCACACTGCGGTTACATTTATGATCCTGCTAATGGGGATCCGATGAATCAGATTCCGCCCGGTGTGGCTTTTGAAGATCTGCCCGAAGAATGGGTTTGTCCTATCTGCTATGTGACCCGTGATAATTTCGATCCGCTGGATTGAGTGAGGGGTGATCCTATTGCTCCGTAGTGCAAGAACCCACCCCTAGCCCCTCCAGGGAGGGGAACCAGATTGAGATCCCCTCCCTGGAGGGGCAGGGGTGGGTGGGTTTTGGTTTACACATTTTATTTATCAACGCGCTCTAAATCTAGGATCTGACGCATGGAAAAACGAAAAGTGGTTGTTAATGACCTGATGCAGCAGGGTTATGTCTACTGGCTGACAGAACCGGCTGGCCTGCACTTTTCTCCTGTGTTCGACCCTGAACTGACACCAAAAGAAATGCTCGAACTGGGTGTTTTCGGCGGTAAATATATGACCGACTGTCAGGCTGAATTTCCCAAGTCCTGGTTCTTGAAAGCGAAGTTGAGCCCGCTCAAGCGTGACCCGAAGTTGAATCGCTTTGGCGTCAATGCTTCCAAGCCCTTGAGTTACTGGCAGGAAAAAGATTGGATTTTTCCTGACGATCCCCGCGGCTGGTTTCAATGGTATTGCCGATACTATATGGGACGAAGAGGCCCCGATGACACACGCCAGATCAAGCGGTGGGCCGCGATGACCCGCCATGTCGCTCAACTTAAGAAGGGTTGTTCTGCCGGAGACCTTGCGTGCCGCCGTCGCCAACGCCAGGCACTCTTGCACTGGGCGTATGATAGCCGCACGCTCTGATGGTGTGAGGAGCGGTTGAGCGGCTTCAATCGATTCCTTCGCCTGCCCTGCGGTGGCGGTGGATTTGCCTTTGCGCTTTTGGCATTTTGTGCAATTATTGTTACAAAAATAACATGACAACTAAACCACACATTTCCCGTAAACGTCGGCCGGGCGCCGGGCGAAAGCCCGGTTCGACCAAATATGGCGAACCGACCCGCGTGATCCGGCTGCCGGAATCCCTGCATCGCCAGGCGCTGGCCTTATTGGCCGCCCGCAATGCCCCTAAACTGGGGGCGGACATTGCTGACATCGCTGTGCCTCATCCCAATACCCCGTTATTCGAACGGCCCTTGTTCCTATCTCAGGTGGCGGCGGGCTTCCCTTCGCCAGCGGACGATCACATTGAGCAGCGGCTAGACCTCAATCAATATATGATTCAGCATGACGCCGCGACCTACTTTGTGCGTGTCAAAGGCGACTCCATGCTGGAGGCCGGTATCCGGGATAATGATGTGTTGGTGGTAGACCGGTCGGTTCCCGCTCGTGTGGGCTGTATTGTGGTGGCGGTCGTGAATGGGGAGCTGACCGTCAAAACCCTAAGCCGGACTCGTGCCGGACAACCTCTTTTAGTGCCCGCCAATGCCAACTATGCGGCGTTGGAGATCAAAGAGGGCATGAGTTTTGAAGTGTGGGGTGTGGTAACAGGATTGGTCAGGAAATTCAAATGAGCCCGCAGGTGATTGCGCTTGTGGATTGCAATAATTTTTACGTCAGCTGTGAGCGGGTATTTAATCCCAAACTTGCCAATCGCCCGGTGGTGGTGTTGTCCAACAATGACGGGTGTGCTGTCGCCCGGTCGAACGAAGTCAAAGCGCTGGGGGTCAAAATGGGAACCCCCTGGTTCAAGTTGAAAGAATTGGCACGTCAGCAGGGGATTGTAGCGTGTTCCTCGAACTACGCGCTTTATGCCGACATGAGTAACCGCGTGATGTCGATTTTGGCGCAGTTTAGTCCTTGTCAGGAAGTCTATTCCATTGATGAGTGTTTTTTAGATTTCTCAGGAATTCCCAAAAATAATCTCGCCCTGTATGGCGCTGAAATCAAGGAACGGGTCCGTCAATGGACCGGGTTGCCGGTATGTGTAGGCATAGGCGCTTCTAAAACGCTGGCTAAGCTGGCCAACCACATCGCCAAGAAGCATTTGCAGTTTGGCGGGGTTTGCGATCTTGGCGCCATGACGGCAGGAGAACGGGACCAGTGGTTGAGCGAGTTAGGGGTGGGGGAAGTATGGGGAGTGGGTGGGCGGTTAACACCCAAGTTAGCTGAGCTGGGCATTCGTTCAGTGTTGGATCTCAAGCGGGCGGCGCCAGCCCTGTTGCGTTCGCGATTCTCAGTGATGATGGAGAAAACGAACCGGGAGCTGAATGGTATTGTTTGCATTGAGATGGAAGAGATCACTCCGCCTCGTAAACAAATCGTGAGCTCGCGCTCGTTTGGGGTGCCGGTGTCCGACCTGCAGAGTATTGAGGAGTCGGTGGCGCTTTATGTGCGCCGAGCTACCGAAAAGCTTCGCCACCAAAAATCGTGCGCCGGAGCCGTACAGGTGGTCATCCGGACGAGCCCTTTCAATCCGGCGGTTCCGTATTACGGCAACAGTATTACCCTATCGTTACCGACCCCCACCGATGATACCTCGCAGATCATCAAGGTGGCGCTGTGCGGGTTGGCGCGTATTTACCGTGCGGGTTTCCAGTATCAGAAGGCGGGCGTAATGCTGTCGGAGATTATGCCTGCGTCGGCCATCCAGCCTGAGCTTTTTTCGGGGCAGGGGGACGGGCGTAGCAAGGTGTTGATGGACGTAATGGATGGGCTTAACCGCAAGCTGGGGCGTGGTACTGTGCATTCTGCGCGGGAGGGGTTTACTCAGCCCTGGAAGATGAAGCAGGAGCATAAAAGCCCCTGCTATACCACCCGCTGGGATGAGTTGCCTGAGGCGGTGGCGTGAGCTTGCTATTGTCCCCAAAAATACCCGATCACAGATCGGTGCTACATCGTGAAAAAATCGAAAATGTCGCGCTCATAGCGCGCGACCTCCCTTAGGAGCCGTCGTTACTCAAACACAGAGACGTTGCTAGACGTAAACAGACGTTTGGCGTTTTGAGGGACAATCCCTTGGCCGCCGATTGTGACATAATAGATCTTTGCACCACTACCATACCAGTCGGTGTTGGCCCCTTCCACTTCCAGCATACCGCGCAGGAAGCCGATCCAGCGGCGTGCATCAGGCGCGAGATGGCCCGTCCATACGGGCGGCGTATTCAATTTCACTTGAGAGGCTGCCTCGGCATGAACGGTAAAGCGGGGGCAACCTGAGACATAAGCCTGAATCTGGTGGCGGGCTGGACCGGGCGCCTCGATTCTAAAAGGGCCGCGGGGATCAATCTGTTCAATATATCGGGCGGCACGATAAACGGATTCGGACGGGGAGTCCCGCATCTGATTCAATACAATCGCGAGCGCAGGGATCAGGATGGCACCCCTAATGAGGACGGGCCGCCAGATAACTTTTTCAAGTCCGACAGTGGCAATGCCAGCGATGAATGGCAAGGCCAGCAGGGCACCATACATATCAGGGGTGCAGGAGAGTATCAGCGTTCCCAGTCCAGCAACGAGAATGGCGCGGAAGGGCGGAGCGCGAAAACGTTCTGGTAGGGTGACGATGGCTAGAATGGAAAGTGGGAATAACCAGCCGAAGCGGGTAAGTAAACGGGTTCCGAGCGCAAGAGGGTGGCCATTGGCAAGAAGCAGTCCGATGGCAAGTGCCAGGAGGCAGACGAGCCACAAGCTCCACCGTTCGCGGATAAGCGAAAACAGAGGGGAGATGAGCAATAGGATGGGGATGAGCAATGCCCCCACCACGCCGGCCTTATGAGACATCATGAGGAGTCCGGTCATAAAGAGCCAGGCGGGGATGAGCCAAACCAGAGAACGCCGCACGGGGGTGGCTGAGTTTGTCAGCGCGGCGCCCAGTTTAAGAAGGACCAAAAGGTAGAGGGGCAGTAACGCCAGCAGAAGCCCCCGGCCAGTGGCCCAATAATTGTAGCGCATGAACACGGGTGAGAAGAGATAGAGCCATGCGAACCAGCCGACTGCGGGACCGGTTTTAAAGAGATAGCGACCGAGGATCCAGGCTCCGCAAAACCCGGTAAGCCCGAAGGTGAGTGAAAGGAGATAAAAGCCCCAATCAATGCCGGTGTGCCCAAGCAGTTGGATGGAGGCGAGCACGAGAGGTTGGGCACTGGAATAGGAGCGGGGGGTGAATCCGAGGAGGGACAGGGGATGAACCAGCCAGGAGATGCGCTGTTCAACAGCAATGTTGCTGGCCAGATCCTGCCATTTATAAGTGTCAATTCCTGCAATGTGGGTTAATGGCAGCACTAGCAATGCGAAGAGAATGGGGCCTAAGATAAAGCTTCCTTGGGACGAGACCCACCCCCGCTTCGCATGCCCCGCCATGGAGGGGATCTTATTGAGATTCAATTTTTCATGATTGATTCCCGCCTTGGAGGGGCAGGGGTGGGTGAGCCCTATCGCGATCGAAATAATAATGAGACCTCCCGCGAGGGCGCTGTGAGCTAGCGCAAGGGAGTCTGGGGTAATCGGTATAACCAGCAGGTGTAGGGCGATCAGGACGGCCACGTTGACCGCGACCATACTGGGACCCCAGGCGAGAATGAGGCTCCAAGAGTTTCGCGGGAACACGAGTTGACTTATAAGCCAGGGAGTGAGCCCAATGGCCAGAAAAAGTGAAACCATGTGCAAAAGCATCATGTCGTGCTTTATAGGCCCGAGGTGCTGACTTCTGGCGGGGGACCAGGCGGAGGGCCAGGTGGTCCAGGCGGGCCAGGCGGTGGGCCCGGTGGTGGCGGCCGGCCTGGCGGGGGGCGTCTATGGATCGAAAGCTGGCCATCATTTATCGTCCCGCCTTCATTAGCGCCACGGGTTCGATACCACTCGAGATTTTTTTGACCCACCAGTTCGAGCGGGAATTGCGCGACGGGCGCGTTATTGCGAAGTGACGAAAAGGCGAACATATTGGGTGCGATCCGAGGTGAGGGAAGCGCATATTTTCCGGCATCGTGATGGGCATCGGGATCAAGCCCGGCTGATCCGATGTCGCCGAGTCCTGCTTGAGAAGCACCCGTGTCAGAGGGGCCTTGAGGTAAATCGGATTCGGCTGAACTGAATATTTTCTGGCCGGTGGGTTGGAGTGTTTTATCCGTCTGAGTGGCTTCGTCACCTTTTTTAAAATCGAGTAGTTGGGTTAGGTCGTTACGTTTCAGAGGGTGGGATGAGAAATAGAAATAGCTCGCGATCAGGCTGCATAACAGTCCGATTGATAGGAGAGCAATAATCGCTAAGCGTCTTTTATTAATTTTCACTGGAAAGCCCCCAAAGAGGATACCCGCATTTCGATTTAGCCTATTATCTAAGAAACCATTGCATTGAGCAAGCCGGATTTCGTAAGGTACGCGGATTGGAGAAACGTTTTATGGGTAATACATTTGGATCAGTTTTTCGTGTCACAACGTTTGGTGAGTCACATGGGCCGATGGTTGGCGCTGTGATTGATGGCCTTCCGGCTCAATTCCATTTGAAGGAATCTGATATCCAGCCGCAAATGGATCGGCGCCGCCCTGGTCAGAGCGACCTGACCACTCCGCGTCAGGAATCGGATACCGTCCAGATCATTTCAGGAATGCAGAAAGGAGTCACCTTGGGTTCGCCGGTGACGCTGGTCATTCCCAATTGGGATACCAAGCCGGAAGATTATGGTGAAATGCGCGCGGCACCACGGCCTTCTCATGCGGATTTTACCTATATGACGAAATATGGCGTTCTGGCCTCCAGCGGCGGTGGCCGGGCGAGTGCCCGTGAGACAGCGGCGCGGGTGGCGGCTGGCGCGGTGGCGGAAAAACTGCTGAGGGAACGGTTCGGCATCGAAATTGTGGCCTGGGTTCAGTCGGTCGGCGAATTGGAATCTGCCGAGGTTGATACGGCAACCATCTCCCGTGCCCTCGTGGATAAAAACCCGGTACGTTGTCCCGATCAGGCTCAGGCGGCGGTTATGGCCAAACTGATCCGGTCTTTGAAAGAGGCCGGAGACTCCGTTGGGGGTGTGGTCTCTTGTGTATGCCGAAATGTCCCTGCAGGGTGGGGCGAGCCAGTGTTTGGTAAGTTATCCGGATTGCTGGCGGGTGCCATGCTGACCATTCCTGCGACCCGTGGGTTTGAGTTTGGTTTAGGTTTTGCGGCAACAAGCCTGCGTGGCTCAGCGCACAATGATCCGTTTGTGAAGCGGGGCAAGTCGCTGGGGACCTTGACCAACAACAGCGGAGGCATTCAGGGCGGCATCTCGAATGGTGAATCTATTTTATTTCGCGTCGCCTTCAAGCCGCCGGCTACCATCGGATGTTCCCAATCGACTGTGGATTGGAATGGCCATGAGTGCGAATTGAAAGCACGTGGCCGGCATGACCCCTGTGTCGTCCCGCGGGCCGTCCCCGTGGTTGAGGCAATGGCGGCCATGGTGCTGGCGGATGCGGCTTTGATGTCGGCGGCTGTCAAGTGAAGGCACCGGGCACATACGAGCTTCTGACGGTGGATTCCAAAACCAAGGCACGACGCGGCCGGCTCTGGACGTCGCATGGCGCCATCGAGACACCGGTGTTTATGCCGGTGGGTACTCAGGCCACGGTCAAGGCGATGACGCCTGTGGAGCTGAAAGAGGCGGGATCCGATATTATTCTCGGCAATACCTATCATTTGAGCCTGCGGCCGGGTGTCGAAATCATTGAAAAATGTGGGGGCTTACACAAATTTATGGGCTGGGATCGCCCTATTTTGACCGACAGCGGCGGATTTCAGGTTTTTAGCTTGTCAAAACTCCGCAAAATCAAGCCCGACGGGGTCGAATTTGCATCCCATATTGATGGCACCAAACTGTTTCTGGGGCCGCGTGAGGCGATTGACATCCAGCGGCGGCTCGGGTCCGATATCATGATGGCTTTTGATGAGTGTCCGCCTTATCCAAGTACCTACGAATACGCTTGTCAGGCCGTAATGCGAACCCTATCATGGGCTGCTTTATGTGCCGAACTGCATCCGCGGAACGGCCAATTGCTCTTTGGAATTGTGCAAGGCGGCGAGTATGCCGATCTGCGGGCTCGATGTGCCCGCGAATTGGTCGCGATCGGCTTTGACGGTTATGCCGTCGGGGGCGTGAGTGTGGGAGAACCTGAGCCGGTGCTTTTGGAAGCCGTGAAGAACGGTGTGGCGGAGTTGCCGGTGGAACGCCCGCGTTACCTGATGGGCGTGGGCGTACTGAAGCAACTTCTGGAATCGGTCGCACTGGGCGTGGATATGTTCGACTGTGTGATGCCGACGCGGTATGCGCGACATGGCACGGCGATGATCCGGACAGGACATTATCCAGTCAGGAACGGGCTCTATAAAGAAGACCTGCGCCCTGTTGAGGAAGGTTGCACCTGCTATTGCTGCCAGAACTTCACACGGGCCTATATCCGGCACTTGATGAATGTGAAGGAAATCCTCGGGGTACGGTTATTGTCGATCCATAACCTGCATCGCACCATGGAGTTTATGCGCGAGATGCGGGCGGCGCTGGATCAAGGGACGTTTGAAGAGTTTAGACGGGAATTTTACGCAACTAATAAGGAGAATTGAATGAGCATGACGACGATGTTGTTTTTGGGTATGGGTTCTTCACCGGCTGGCGCACAGGGGCAGGGCGGAAGTGGCATGTTGATGATGGGCTATATGGTCATCATTTTCGCTCTTTTCTATTTCATGATGATCCGTCCTCAGCAAAAACGCGAAAAAGAGCGTCGGGCGATGATGGACAGCATCAAAATGGGCGATCGCGTGATGTTTTGCGGTGGAATGATCGGCGTCGTGGCAGCCGTTAAGGATCAGGTGATGGTTATCAAGGTGTCGGATACCACCAAAGTCGAGGTGGTCCGCAGTGCGGTGCTTCGAGTGCTGACCAAGGATGAAGTTCCGACGAGCGTTGATGCAGGCAAGTAACGGCTGAAGACTAAGGGAAAACAGGGTCGATATGGATAAAAAATCAATCTTTAAGTGGATGTTGTTGGTTGTTCTGGTGGGGGCCTCGATCTTGATGGTCTTCCCTGTTAAGGACAAGGTCCGATTTGGTTTGGACATCAAGGGCGGAACCAGCTTTACGGTGCAGATCGACGAAACCGCTATGGCGGATCAGATCCGTGAAGAAATCAGGACCAAGCTGGGATCTGATGATTTTGGCAAACTGACCGAGGAGCAAATTGAGACCCGAGTGAAAGACCGGATGGTCACAACGCTCAAAGAAGCCCAAGCCCGCGCCATCGAAGTCATTCGGAACCGTGTCGATGGGTTGGGTATTGCCGAACCGATCATCTTCCCCGAGAAGGATAACCGCATTGTCGTTCAGCTTCCCGGCGTGGATGAGAAGAAACGCGATGAAGCCGCCCGCATGCTTAAGGAAGCTGCTTTTCTAGAATTTCGCATGGTTCATGAAAAGAATTCGGAACTGATTAATAAGCTTTTTGAAAAAGGTGTCGCGCCCGAAGGGTATAAGATTATCTCCCTCGCGGATGGTGGAGCAGCCCGGGATTATTTCGTGCGTGATAAAGTGGCGGTTCCGGATGAGAAGATGGATTCCGCGTTCCGCACCAAGATCGCTCAATTCAATGCGCCCCGCCGTTGTGAGTTACTATTTGAAAAACAGAAGGTTGGTGGACGTGAGGCCTTCTCCCCCTATTACGTTGAAAAAACCTCCCAGTTGACGGGCGATACTCTGAAGCGGGCCTCTGTGGATACCCAAGGGGTGGGGCAGCAGGTTGTCAGTCTCGAATTTAATCCCGAGGGATCCCGTAAATTTGCCCGTGTCACAGGGGAATATGCTCCCGGCGGTGCCAAGAACCCCGGCCCTGTTGGTCGCCAGATGGCGATCGTGCTGGATGGTTCGTTGTATTCCGCCCCGGTGATCAAAGAAGCCATTCACGGGGGACGTGCGGTCATTAGCGGAAGTTTCTCCTTCAGCGAGGCGTTGTTCCTAACGCATATTCTCAAGGCGGGTTCATTGCCGGCGCCTGTGGAAATTGTCGAGCGCCGGGTGGTGGATCCCACACTGGGGCAAGACTCGGTTAACAGTGGTATGAAGGCCGGTTTGTATGGCTGTATGGTGATCATCCTTTTGATGGCGCTTTACTATCTGGTCAATGGTTTGTTAGCCGATTTGGCATTGATTCTGAACGTAGTGTTGTTGCCACTTGGAATGATTGTGGTGGCGGCGATTTTAGGGATATTCTCAAGTGATGCTAGAGCCGGAGGCGCTATCGCTTTGCCGGTTTTAACCCTGCCAGGTATCGCGGGTATAGCTTTGAGTATCGGGATGGCGGTGGACACAAACGTTCTGATTTTTGAACGTATTCGCGAAGAAATCAAGGCGGGCAAGAGTCTCAAGGCTTCAATTAACGCCGGGTTCTCCCGCGCTTTTGCGGCCGTGTTTGACTCCCATGTGGCGACCATCCTGACGGCCATCGTTATGTTCATTTTTGGGTCGGGGCCAGTTCGCGGTTATGCCATTACCTTGATCGCCGGCTTGTTGATCAATCTGTACACGGCGGTGACGGTCACCCATATGTGCCATATGTTAATTGCCGAGCGAACCAACCGCGTGTCTATCCTTAAAATGTTCTCCATCATTCCTGAAACCAATTTTGATTTCATTGGAAAATGGAAATGGATGTTGGGTGGTACCTTTGCCGTGGTCGTGATCTCCTGGTCGTTGATGATTTCGCACGGGATGAAAAGCGCTTCCAATGTGTTCGGTGTGGATTTTACCGGGGGTACCCAGTTGACACTGAACTTCCAGACCAAGCCGGGTATTGATGATGTGCGCAAGGTCCTGACCGGGGGCGGTATTAAAGACCCTTTCATTCAGTACCAAAGGGGCATGGAGTCCGGTACTCGTGATGTGTTGCTGGTTAAGGTGGCTACTGCGGAAGAAGGCAGGCAAGTCGAAAATCTGCTGACTAACCAGATTGCCCAAGCTGGCTTTAAGCTGATGCAGCAGGACGATGTGGGGCCGCAAATCGGGAAAGAATTGAAGCGGAATGCGTTGTGGGCATTGATTTTGGGCACACTGGCGATGGTCGCTTATATCGCCTTCCGGTTCGAGTTCGGCTTTGGATTGGGCGCCGTGGTGGCGACCCTTCATGATGCCATGATCACCATCGGTATTTGCCATCTGTTGGGTTTCCCGATCACGATGACACTGATTGCCGGGGTTTTGACCATTATAGGTTACTCTAGTAATGATACGGTCGTTATCTTTGACCGTATCCGTGAAAATCTGCGGCTCTATCGAGGCGGGCAGACCTTCAAGGAATTGTGTAATCATAGTATCAATCAAACCCTGTCCCGGACGTTGCTGACTAGTTCCTTCACTTTGGTGTCGGTATTGTTCCTGCTCATTATGGGCGGCGGTGCCTTGAAGGATTTCTCGGCGGCCATGTTGGTGGGTATGGTTACCGGTACCTATTCCAGTATCTATATCGCCACGCCTGTGACCCTGGCCTGGTATCGCTGGAAGGCCCCGGATCTGGGCCAGAAGTAAGCTCAGTGAAAAATTGGAGACTTCGAGCGACAGAAGACGGGCCAGTTCAAGGACTGGCCCGTCCTTCTTTAGTCCCGCTCCCTTTGGCACGCGCTCTGGTATTGCGTGGCGTGGCGACCGCCGGTGAGGTGGACCGGTTCCTGAATCCCCGGCTAAGCGATATTGCCGACCCATTTGCCCTGCCCGCCATGGAGGCGGCGGTGGTGCGAATTTGGCAGGCGATCAAGGCCAAAGAATCGATTGTAGTCTACGGTGATTATGACGTGGATGGCGTGACCAGCGCCGCGCTGATGAGCCATGTCCTTTCTCGATTAGGCGCGCAGGTATCCCGGTTTCTTCCGAGCCGTATGGAAGAAGGGTATGGGCTGAATGCCGAGACCGTTGACCGGTGTATCAGTGCTTTTAAGCCCACTCTAATTATTACTACCGATTGCGGCTCGGGCTCGCATGAGGCGGCTAAGGCCGCTTCCAAGGCCGGGGTGGATATTGTGGTGACGGATCATCATGAGGTGGGCGTTGAGGGGCCTGCGCCGGTGGTGGCGATGGTTAATCCCAAGTTAGGTACGAATCCAGAGGCGCGGTGCCTGTCCGGGGTAGGGGTCGCTTTCAAAGTCTGCCATGCCGTATTGAAAAGGGGACGCGATCAGAAACAGGCCGCCGCGCTGGCCATCGATTTGCGTGAAGTGTTGGATCTTGTGGCGCTGGGGACGGTCTCCGATATGGTTCCGATGGTTCATGAAAACCGGATATTGGTTCGGCATGGACTGGTGCAATTGAATCGCAGGGAGCGGTTGGGCTTGAGGATCCTTTCTGAAGTCGCCGGCGCGACTGGGGAACTCGGGACGTATCATGTCGGCTTTGTGATCGGACCCAGAATGAATGCCGCCGGCCGAATGGGCAAAGCCGATGATGCCTTGAAATTATTGATTACAGAGGATCCCGCTAAGGCGCGTGAATTGGCCGTCTTTCTGGATTCCGCCAATCGGGATCGTAAACAGGTCGAGAGCGAAATCATGGACGAGGCCGTTCGCCGGATTGAGGCCTATTATGACCCCGACAAACATTTTGGCATCGTGGTGGGTGAAGTCGGCTGGCATGTCGGTGTGGTGGGAATCGTTGCTTCCCGGCTGGTGAACAAGTATGGACGCCCGGCGATTGTGGTGGGCTTTGATGAAAATGGGATGGGGCGTGGTTCCTGTCGAAGCATTGAGGGCTTTGATCTGCTCGGCGGGCTCGACGTTTGTTCAGAGTTCTTGAGCCGGCATGGTGGGCACGAGATGGCCGCCGGCCTTGAAGTTCAGCATGATGTTTTCGACTCATTCCAAAAGGCATTTCATGCCGTTTGCGAAAAAGGGCTAAAAGGCCATGATTTTCAGCGAACCCTTGAGTTAGACAGCTGGGTCAGCATGTCCGAGGTGACTGATTCCGGGTTTTTGGATATGACCAATCGGTTAGGCCCCTTTGGCGAAGGCAACGCTGAACCGGTATGGGGTCTGAAAAGTGTGCAATTGGTCGGAGCCCCGAAAGTATTGAAAGAGTCTCATCTTAAGTTCCGGGTCGGCGTGGGGAGCGATGTGTGCGATGTCATTGGGTTCAAGATGGCGAGCCGACTGAATGACTTGGTAGAGGGGCCTGTGGATTTAGCGTTTAATCTCCGGACCAACACGTATATGAACCGGACCGCACCGCAGTTAAACCTGCTTGATTTTAGAAGAGGCACATGAAAATACCCTACTATCAACTTGATGCATTTGCCGAAGAGCGCTTCAAAGGGAATCCGGCGGGCGTTTGTTTTTTACCCCGCGCCTGGTTGCCCGATGAGGTGATGCAAAAAATTGCAGCGGAGAACGGGGTCTCTGAAACCGCTTTTGTGATCCGTGAATCTGAGGGATATGGTCTGCGCTGGTTCTCTTCGACGATGGAAGTGGATTTATGCGGCCATGCGACGCTGGCCGCTGCGCATGCAATCTATTTCGAAACCGGCCTGGATGCGGAAAGTATCACGTTCACGACCCTGAGCGGTGAGGTCAGTGTGGCGAAGGCCGAGGACATGATGGTTCTGGACTTCCCCGCGCGCCCCCCGGTTCGTTGTGAGCCGCCGGCCGGGATAGAGTTTGTGTTGGGCACGGTGCCACAGGAAATCTGGCGGGCGCGCGATTATCTCGTGGTATTTGAGACCGAAGCCGATGTGAAGGCATTGCAACCGGACTTCGAAAAGATGCGCGACTGGGATTGCCTGGGCGTGATAGCCACGGCGCCCGGCGACAAGGTGGATTTTGTGTCCCGCTTCTTTGCGCCTCGCCTCGGCCTGAATGAGGATCCCGTGACAGGTTCAGCGCATTCCACTCTGATTCCCTATTGGGCCCGGCGTCTCAAGAAGAAAGACCTGCATGCCTTGCAGATTTCCGCGCGTGGGGGCGAACTCTTTTGTCAGGATCACGGGGATCGGGTCAAGATTGGCGGCTACGCTGTCACCTATCTGCGCGGCGAACTCGATATCATTCTGTAAGCCAAGTAGTGTTGCTTTAAAGTGGCAGCGGAGTCCCGCCGCTGAAAAATACGTTCAGAGGCGATTTGCCTCTATAGCGCCATTCGTGCCTAGCAGCCTGTCGAGCTTGCAGAACCTTCGGTCTCAACAGTCACTACCGGCGGAGACCGCCGGTGTCCTCCCGTGGGCACGAAGTCCGACAGGCTCTTAGTCTCCCCTCTGCTTGAAGAAAAGGTTTCGCATGAAGACACGAAGCCACGATGCGGAGAATGAATTTTTAAGATCTGAGGTTGGGGTCGTTAACAAAGGGCGCACAATTAGTAAATACTGGAGGGTGGGCGGCTGGTGCTGACCAAAGTGGTTAAGTTGGATCCCGTATCCCAAGTGTTGGGGTGTGTTAGATGTTAGATCTGGACGGAAAACCGACGAGATTAATGATCCGGTATATGGACATGTTTCGGCGGAATGCCTGCGAAAGTGCCTGCAGGAGGGGACGTTGGCGGCCTGTGACGTTGTCTGGGCGGAGACGCGGGCCGTTTTTCCTGATGAGGCCGCCTTTGAATCGGCCTGATAACGAGCGGCTAAATACGATGGTCGCGCTCAAAGCGCGCGACCTCCCTTTAGGGCTTTTTGACTTTGACGCCTTTGAACCGACCGATGACCGGCAGTTTGCCAACAATCGGGCGCGCATAATCAAAAAAGGCCTGGGTGACATCATTGCCTTGCTTATTGATAAAATTATCCGGCACATGGCGGGTTTCCTTGGAAACGTTGGCCAGGGGGACGCGCTCGAAATACACGGCGTATTTTTTGCCAGGTTTGCGGCGAATGGCGATGGAGCCGCTGGGCTCTTTTCCCTTAACGGCTTCCTTGACGGCCAGCACACCCACGGCGCGGGCTTCCTTGGCATCCACCTCCGACACAATGCCGGGGAAGGAGCGTTGCAGGTAACCATAAGTATCTGCCCGTATGCGGGTGAGGGTCGTGCGCTTCTTGATCTCCGTGGCCAGAAGGTCGCCTAAAGCGCCGGTACCGCTAAGCTGAGTATTGCCATGGGAATCGACTTCCTTGGAGAATTTGGCGGCGATGGTGATGCCCTCAGCATCCGCAATGCCTTCTGAGACGGCAATCACGCAACGACCGTACTTTTTCCAAACGGCTTCAACGTCGGTCACGAATTTGTCCATGATGAAAGGCCGCTCGGGCAGATAAACTAGGTGCGGGCCATCGTCCGGATAAACGCGGGCGAGGGCCGCAGCGGCCGTCAGAAAGCCAGCGTTACGTCCCATGATGATGTTGATTTTGACGCCCGGCATGGCGCGACAGTCGAGATTGTCGCCCATGCTGGCGTAGGCCACAAATTTGGCCGCGCTGCCGAAACCAGGGGTGTGATCATTTTCGCGCAGATCGTTATCAATCGTTTTGGGGATATGATAACAGCGTAGATCGTAGCCCACCTTTTTGGCCTGCTCGTTGATGATATGCGTGGCCTCGGCGGAGTCATTGCCCCCGATGTAGAAATAGTATCGAATGTTATATTTCTTGAGGATGCTGAAAACTTGGGCACATTCCTCAGCGGTCGGTTTTTTGCGGGCGGAACCTAGGGCCGATGCGGGGGTGTTGGCCACTTGCTCAAGGGTCTTGAGGCTTTCCTTGCGGAGATCGATGAAATCCTCTTTCAAAATACCTTTCATGCCATGAAGGGCGCCATAGATGCACCCGATTTCCTTCATTTTCTTGGCTTGCAGAATGGCCCCCACAAGGCTTTGGTTGATCACTACGGTAGGACCCCCGCTCTGTCCAATTAACATATTTCCCTTGGCCATAATTCTGTTTCCTTTGTGTGTATAAATCGGAGGCTAATTTGTCACAGGGGGGGGCAGGGGATCAAGAGGGAAGTCACTTGCCTAATCCACGCCTAATCAATTTGATGTCTCCCTGAGATCCCCGATATACCCCGTATCCACGCGGCTCAGCAAGCTTCGCCCTCCAGAAGATATAATCTATAAAAAGAGATGGTTCTTCTGGAGGGCGAAGCTTGCTGAGCCGTGTGAGCCGGGCGCATTATGCGAGTTCATTGATGACGAACAGCACTGTACATCCCTAGCGGTTTATTATTTTTTATCGATCCGCACGATCCAGTCTGTCGGGCCGTTCAATTCGTACTCCCATTTAAAGAGCCCCTTTTGCTCGGCTTCGAATTGATAGTAGAGCGGCTTGGGGTCATGGTCGTTGATGATCTTCATGGCTTGACCCGGCGGTAAGGCCTCCCGAATTTCGAATATTTTTTGTGTCTTTCAAACGGTGGCATAGGCCGCAAATCCAGCGTTTCTATTTTTTCTGTACTCATCTTCTGTATCTCCTTGTTAAAATCAATCAGCTCAAACACTTATTCCGGCACGCCAACGCCATCCTGTGGGTTGCCTTCCACCCTTGTTACCCCCCTGCCGGTTGATCGGCCGGTTTGAAGCAACAGTAACCGATCTTATCGCACCCTCGTTTTACCTCCTTCCACTCGTCTTCGGTCAGCACCTGAAGCGCGATCTGGTAAAGAATGTTGTTCTCCTTAAAGATGTGACTGTCCAACTCGCGCGAGATGAAGCCACCGAGTTCCTTGACTCTGGATTTGAACACCTCGAAGCCGAGCTCTTCGCGCTGATTCACAACCTGGAACACTTCCTTCTTCTTTGCTCGAAACTCTACGTGCTCTTCCTTCATGATGGCGGGCGGTTCGATGATGTCGTGCTTCTCCAACATCGGAAAAAGGCATTGTTCCTCGCGGTCATGATGCATCTCCGCCTCTACGAGCAGATGTGAGGCTACTTCGAGTTTTTTAATATTCTCGGCGGACAAATCTTCATAGCGCTTGCAAGCATCCAAGGCTTGAACGACGTCTGCAAGTTGATGAAGGGCATCATTTATTATTCATATTTGAATACTTCTATAATGGGTTCATTATAGCTTTGCAACAGACTTTTCTTTTTTTATCGGATGAAATTTGAAACCGAAATTAGCGCAGTGACAACAAGCGACATTAAAGTGTGTATGATGAAGTTTTTGGGGGCTTCCGGGTTTATCTGGGGATTATTCATTGCACTTCAAGGAGGGCGGGCGCTACGAGCCCGCCATTGGCTCCATGCAGACGAGGAGAATGTCGCGCTCATAGCGCGCGACCTCCCTCGGAGGGTGAATTTATCGCAGATTTCTGGGTTATTCAGGATTACGCGCAACCAGATGGGTTTTCAGTTAACAGAAAATCCCCGGATAAACCCAGAAGCGCCAGTTTTTGGAAAAGACCAAGTTCTTAGGCGAGGATTGGGGGTCAGGGTTTGGGCTTGAAAGGGACGCGGGGCATCCCTATGATCAACCCAGTTTTGATTATGCCCCGGTAGCTCAGCTGGACAGAGCAGCCGTTTCCTAAACTGCAGGTCGCGCGTTCGAACCGCGCCCGGGGTACCAAACGCCGACCCTTCATGCAGGGATTTATCCCCGTTTTACAACCGTGGTAAATGCCAGCATCGGTAAGTATCCGCTGATATCAGTCGGAACTACGGATGGCGGACAGGCCGTGGGAGCGCCTGTGACCGTGGTCTTACCTACCAGCGGGCGGTCAAGTTCCAGGATCATGGTGTTCGGCGTCGGGATCTTGCAATCGACTACCTTTGCTACGCCAGCCTCATCCTTGACGGCAAAGGGGTATTTTTCAGGTTGCCGACCATCATAATTAAGCTGGGTATCTACGTTGTCAAAAATCAATTCAATCGCCTGTTTTCCGTAATAGCGGGCTTCTTTCAGATCAGGGTGCAGAAATTTTACATCCCTACCAAAGACGGCGCCCAATGCGACATTGGCCATGCGTTCCCCAATCACCAGATTTGACGCTGAATTATTATGAATACAATCGGAGAGTGATAGATCCACGGTACCCATAACGTAGACATGGTCCATCGTTTTGGCGGCTTGTCTCTGAATCTCACGGATCACATCCCACCCTTCATGGGCGGGGCTTTCAGAGGGCTCACTGACGACGCGATTCAACTGTGCGGTGATAATGGGCAACAGAGGAGCGTTCATGCACTTTCTGAATTCGGCGACCATTTCCGCAAATCTTGACATATAGAGGACCCGCTCATTCGGCCCGTTATCCGAGCACCCCTGGTACCAGACCATTCCCCGGCACAGGCCGCCGGCATCGCGTAGATAGGCCTGCATATTGCGAAACAGGGTTCCCTCCACTGAGGGGGTCCAACTGGCTATAGCCGAACCGCCCAGAGCCGTGGGAATCAGTCCAATGGGGTAGCCCAAGGCATTTTTTAGCTTTCGGCCGAAGGCCAGATAGGGTGAATTTGCCCCGTTGGCGGCGTCACGGTTGGCCGGGTACTGGCTTCCTGTGGAGTCGGACAACGGATGTGTGGCCAAACGCCAGTCACCGCTGGAATGGAACATATGAACACCGAGCTCAGGTCCGTCGTGGATCGGAGATCGTCCATAACCGGAGGAATTGCTTTGCCCCGCAATCACCCAGATATCCCCAACCCCAATGTGATGTACGGCATCGCCCCGCTGGGACCATTCGATGGCTATTTCATCCAGCCGAAGCCCTGTTTCGATCCGGTATAGGCCACCCCGGGGAACTTTCTCGAGTGTGATCGACCACGTATGGTCGGGGCAGGTCTTCGCCTGCGCCCAGTCTAGCGCGCGTGTCACCGCATACTGTTCGGTTTCAGCGACCATGCGAACCATTACGCGGGCTGTCTTATAGGGACTCTGGGTCAACCAGCGTCCCCGCAAGACGATATCCGCCACACCGTGCGCGTTCTGCTGGAAAATCTGCCAGTCCTGTGCACCTTGCTCAATGACAACCCCAACTTCGTTTTTAGCCTGTTTCATTAAAATACCTTTTATTAAGCATCCCTCCGGATGCGAGTTAGTTCAAACGAGCGCAAATTTATGTGAATATTTACAAATTTGAAACGTCTATTTAATCAGAGGGGTAGATTATACGCTCCGAACAAAGAGGAATCAAATGAACAAGATTTTCAAAATTTCCGGGGTACTTGTGGCGATAACGTTGGCAGGATCCGTTGCTATGGCCGACCCGCATGGAGGGCGCGGCGATTATCGTGGACGTGGCGATTACCGTGGACGTGGCGATTACCGTGGACGGGGCGGGGATTGTGGATATAGATCCAATTATTCGCCTAGATATGATCGAGACCGGCACGGGGGGTATTATCATCATACTCGTGGGAATTTAGCTGCAGGGATCTTCGGGTTGGCAATGGTGGCCACAGTAGTTGCTGTAGCGAGTCAGCGTGAGACCGTCTATGTCCAGCCGGCGGTGGTTTATGCACCTCCTCCACCTGTAGTTTACGTCCAGGCGCCAGCGCCACGGGTTTATCAATATGTGCCTGAACAGGTGGAATATGTTCAGCCACAACCGATTATCGTTCAGCAGCCGGTTTATTACGCCCCTCCACAGCCGATAAGCATGACTATTAATGTGCAGAATTCGAATGGGTCAATGACTCCGGTGACGGTTCGGCAAACAGGCATTCAGTGGGTGGGGCCTAAGGGCGAATATTATGACAATTTGCCGACGGTCGGGCAGTTGCGGCCAATCTACGGTTTTTAATTTCTTTCTTTGCTTTGAGCTGATTTGTGGATTATGTTCCCGACTAACACATTAAGGGAGCATTATGAACGTATCAGGTAAATTGGTTGAGATTTTCGAGATCATGAAGGTGAAAGAGACTTTTCAAAAGCGCGAATTCGTCCTCGAATACGCCAGTAATCCGAAATATCCGGAATTGGTGAAATTCGAATTGGTTCAGGATAAATGTAATCTGCTGGATAGCTTCAAAGTAGGCCAGAAAGTATCCGTAGAGTTTGATCTGCGTGGACGAAAATGGACCGATCAGAAGGGTGTCGTTAAATATTTTAACACGTTGCAGGCGTGGCGGTTAAGTTTGGAAAGCGGAGCGTCGGAGGGAGCCCCTGCCATTCAGGATGGGCCCCCCATTGAGGATTCCGAGGATTTCAGTAGTGAAAAAGACGGGGGACTACCGTTTTAATGGGCGTTAAAAAAAACTACAATAAAACCGATGGGCTTTTCGTTAGGTGTATTATCGGGTAGTTTGTTTGTTAGTAAAACCATATTAAGAAGGGATTGTTTATGAAAGTATCAGGAGTGATCGGTTTGAGCGTGATAGCGGCGGTTTCATTGTCAACGATGGCTATGGCAGATGAAGCTGCTAAGCCCCCCAAGGCTCCTAAACAGGATATGTTTAAGCAGGCCGACGCCAATGCCGACGGCAAGTTGTCGCTGGATGAATTCAAGACCATGTTTAAGGGTCCAGATGCCGATAAGAAATTTGTCACTGCAGATGCCGATAAAGACGGATTTGTGACGCCGGCCGAACTCAAGGTGGCGCGCCAAGCAGCAAATGCTGAGCGTCAGGCAGCGCGCCAAGCGGCGAACGCTGAACGTAAGGCAGCTAAGCAAGCGGCAAATACGGCTAAGTGTGCGGTAGTGCCTGCTGTAGCAGTGCCTGCGGTTCCTGTGGCTCCTGCCAAATAAAAACTGTTACCGACGCTAACGCGTAAGTATAGTGAGCGCCCTGCAATGGAAACATGGCAGGGCGTTTTTGTTTTTTAATGAGGCGGAATAATCATGACTGAATGCGATACTTTTTTAGATTTATTGAAGCAGGCGCTGCGGGATAACACCTTTATCAAGCTGGTGCTTGGGAAATATCGGGGGCGGCAAACCGGGCTTGAGAAAATTACGATTCGGCCTGTCGTCATCGCCGGACACGAAACCCTGTCTTTCGTGTATCGGCATCAGACTCAGGATGTAACCCGTAATTTTGATGCCGAGCAGGCGCTCATCATGATTCAGCAATTATTGGGAAGCGATTTTAAAAGCGGCCATTTGTTTTCGTTATCCGCAGATGTGCAAATCGATTTCAGTAAAAAAGGGAAAACGGTGCTTAGCCGCAGTAAGCCATCCAGTGAGGCACTGCCCACCCGGGAGCACGATCGGGTTAAGGAACGATTGATTGACTATAACAGTCCGTTTTTGAAGGCACTGGGAGTCACGAATGAAAGCGGACAGGTCTTGCCTTCCATGTCCAATAAATGGAAGCAAATCAATGTCTTCCTTGAGCGGTTTCGTGGGGCGCTCGCCGCGTCACGAATGGGCGCGGAGACGCCGGTGCGAGTGGTTGATTTCGGTGCGGGGAAGGGGTATCTCACCTTCGCGATTTATGACTATTTGCGAACCACGCTCAAGCGTGAGGCGGTGGTAACCGGCGTTGAACTTCGGGATGATCTGGTTCGGTTTTGCAATACCGTCGCCAAGGCGCGCGGGATGACCGGGCTGAGCTTTACTCCCGGCAATTTGGATAGTTACGCGCCGGGATCATTGGAAGTGCTGATTGCCTTGCATGCCTGTGATACCGCAACCGATCAGGCCATTGCCTTCGGCATCAAGGCCGGTGCTGAGATCATCATGTGCGCACCTTGTTGTCATAAAGAGCTGCGCCCTCAGATGGTGAGCCCTCCAGTCCTTGCTCCCATGCTGCGGCACGGTATCCATATGGGGCAGGAAGCTGAAATGGTTACGGATAGTTTGCGGGCGTTGTGGTTGGAGGCGCACGGGTATGAGGCTCAGGTCTTTGAATTCATTTCGCTTGAGCACACCAGCAAAAACAAAATGATCCTGGGTGTCAAACGGGCGCAGCCCGAACCGCGTGAGCCTATCCTTGCCCGTATTAAGGCGCTCAAAGTGTTTTACGGAATAAAAGATCAGGCCCTTGAGAAGCTGCTATGATCGATTTTCAAAATGTTTCAGTTGGGTTTGGCGCACAACAAGTGCTGGACGATGTGTCGTTCCGCATTAATCGTGGCGAGCGTGTGGGAATCGTAGGGCCCAATGGCGCAGGGAAAAGCACGATTTTCGCGCTTCTCACCGGGGAGTCCTCGCCGGATCGAGGGGATGTATCGATCCCGCGTAATATCCGCGTCAGTCACCTGCGTCAACAGCTTAAGCCTGCGGCCGCCGATATCAATTTGTTGGAATATTCCGAGAATGCGCTTCCGATACTGATTGAAAACCAGCGCCAAATCGAGGTCTTGGAAGCGCAACTTGATCAAGTCACCGGGGTTGAGCGCGACCGGATTGTCCGCCAACTGGGTGTTTTGCAGACGGATTTCGAGCATCAGGGGGGGTATGCCCTGAGTAGTCGGGCCAAAGCCGCTTTAGGTGGGCTTGGGTTTTCTGTCAGTGACTTTCATCGTCCGTTTGCTGAATTTAGTGGTGGATGGCAGATGCGTGCGGAATTGGCCCGCGCTTTGGTTGCGGATCCGGATCTCCTACTTTTAGATGAACCCAGCAATTTTCTGGATATTCCTGCCGTCGAATGGCTTCAACGATATTTGCGGGACTATAAAGGAACGCTCGTGCTGGTGTCCCATGACCGGTACTTATTGAACACCTTGACGACGGTGACGATGGAGGTGGCGGGAGGAAAGGTAACCCGCTACGCCGGGAACTTCAACAAATATGAGGAAGATTGCCGGCTTCGGCATGAACAATTAGAGGCGGCGCGCGGCAATCAGGATCGACGGCGTGAACAAATTGAGCAGTTTGTGGAGCGCTTTCGGGCTAAGAACACGAAATCTTCCCAGGTTCAAAGCCGAATTAAAATGTTGGAGAAGATGGATGAAATCGAAGTCCCTCGCGTTGTGATGCGCGCGCCGCGGATTCGAGTTCCCACGCCGCCACATTGCGGCGTGGAATTGGTTCGGCTCGATCAGGCGGGTGTGACCTATGATGGCCAGAACTGGGTGTTGCGGGGATTAGATTTGCGAATTGAGCGTGGCGAAAAAATCGGACTCGTGGGCCTCAACGGAATGGGTAAAACGACCCTACTCAAAACAATTGCCGGGAAACTGCCCTTGAATGAAGGTCGCCGGGTGATGGGGCATAATGTGGTGATCGGTTATCAGGCCCAGGATTTCGCCGAGATGATGGACCCGGTTCGTACGGTGCTTGAAACGGTGAAATCAGCCGCTCCCTTCCTCTCAGAACGAGAAGTGCGAAGTTTGCTCGGCGGATTTTTCTTTTCAGGTGATGCTGTCGAAAAGAAAATTGCGGTATTAAGCGGAGGCGAGAAAATGCGCGTCGCCTTTGCCCGTTTGCTGGTAAATCCTCCCAATTTTCTGATGCTGGATGAGCCTACTACGCATTTGGATATTCCTTCGCGCGAAGCGCTTGAGAATGCTTTGCATGATTATGAGGGAACGGTGTGTCTCGTCAGCCATGACATCGAATTCACCCGCCATGTGGCCACCAGCATCATTGCGATGGCGCCACCCGGGATTCAACGGTATCCCGGCGGCTATGACTACTATCGTGAAAAATCAGAAGCAGACGCCAAAGCCCAAAAGCCTGAGGCCAAAGGCCGGAAATCGGATGACCCTCAAGATTCAAACGATGGCGCGACTGACCGCAAAGAAATGAGGCGCGAGCGGGCACTAAAGCGTCAGGAACTCAACAAAATCCGGGAACCCGTTGAGAACCGGGTTAAATCGGCGGAACGTAAAATGACGGCACTGGAACAAGAGCAGGATAAACTTTCAGGCGAAATGATGAAACCCATGGCGGGCACCGATTATGCGGCGCTCAATCGCCGGTTAAGTGAGATTCAGGCAGAACTCGCTGGGACTGTGGAAATCTGGGAAAAAGCTTCTCTTGAGCTTGAAGCCATGCCGAGCGAGTAGAGTAAAAGAAGTCAGGATCGGGAAATCTGACTCCCGTCTCCTGACTTCTGACTACTGATTAACTAAGCCCTCCTTTCTGTGACCCCCCCCTTATTTCTTCTCGACTGCTTTCCCTGCTTCCAACCAACCAGCAATTCCGAGCGGATATTCGATCACATGACTGTACCCTAGTTTTTTCAGCCGATCTGCCAACGCCTTGCTCGCGGGACATTTAACCCCGGCGCAATACGTCACGATCAAGTCGGTTTTCTCAGGGATCGCCTTCGCAATTACCGCTTCGTCTGCATCGGGGCTTAACTGTTGCGCTCCTGGAATGCGTTGGCCGTCATCATATTTTCCGCTTCTTGCGTCGAACAGTTTGAGCGGAACTTTCGAATCAAGCAGGGTGGCCAAGCCTTCGGTATTGACGACCGCGATATTCACTTTGGCAGCACAACACTTACCATCCGCCTTCATCCCGGCTGGGCATTGATCCGTGGCGCAGCTACCAGCTTTTACGGGACAACTGGCGTCCGACTTCACTGCAACCTTGCATTCGCCCGAAGCACAGTCCACCGCCATAGCTACTGACGTACCAATACCTACCAAAACCGCTATAGCGGCACTAGTCAACTTCATTACTTTCATTTTTTTATCCTTTCTTAGTATTATACATTCCTAACTATGCGCATTATAAGCATGGACAATGCCAGTCTTTATTTGAGGGTTTCACAATCATCTGTAATGTGCTGATGGCGTAAGAGATACATTTATTTCAGTAAAATTATGCGATAATCTAAAAGTGGATTAAAACTGTATCATTATAATGTTGTGAGACATCATGAGACATATACTGGGATTATAATTTCATTCCTTAGAAATCATAATCCTAATCAATTTTCCTACAGAGGTAAGGCGTCACTATAGTGTGGGAACCTGTAGGAAGCGACCTTGCGTCGCGATTGCGGGCGCCGGGTGCAAAGCCCCACTTACTCGCCCCACTTACTCGGCTACACTTAACCGACTTACTTACTCGAAATCTCGTTAAAGTCTGGCGTTTAAGTGTATCCGAGTAAGTGGGGCGGTGAAGTGTACGTTTAAGTGGACGCCAAAGTGTTTTCTAGTCTGGCTCAACTGCTCTTTTTAGGTTAAATCTGGATGCGGTAGGGCGGGGTCTTCGCAGAGATGGCGAGGTGCCTTGCCGGTGAACAGGCGGATCCAAAGATGGAGGCTTGCTCCCACGATGAGCAGAACCATAACCATAAACGTGGCGGTCACGGCGATGTCCACTTGATTATTAAAAATCTGGCTGGAGATTTTTGCGATATCGGCAGGGTTGGCAATGGTCAATTTTTGGCGAAGTACGGCGATCGCTGGCACAAAGCCGGCGGCGTGAGTCGCGAAAATTTTCTCCCAGCCTGCGGTCATGGTGACCACCAGGAGAAATATCAGCGGGGTTAGTGTGACCCAGATGTAGCGGTCCCGGTTCATTTTAATTAAAATCGTGGTGCCTAGTGCCAGTGAGATGACCGCGAGCAGTTGATTGGCAATGCCGAAAATAGGCCACAGACTATTGATGCCGCCATAAGGATCAATTACGCCCTGATAAAGAAACCAGCCCCAGGCGCTGACAAATAAAACGCTGGCCAGCAGATTGGCGGGCAGGGAGGCCGTGTTACTGAGCGGCTTCCAAACATGGCCTAGGACATCTTGCAATAAAAAGCGGCCCACCCTTGTGCCGGCGTCAATCGTTGTCAGGATAAACAACGCCTCAAACATAATGGCAAAATGGTACCACAGGGCCATCATGGCTTTGCTGCCGATCGCGTCCGTGAACATTTTCGCCATGCCCACCGCGAAAGTGGGGGCGCCACCGGTTCGGCCGATCAAGTTTTTTTCACCCACGTCTTTGGCAAGTTGCGCCATCTCGCCTTCGGTAACCGGGAAGCCTGCCGCTGAAATTTTTGCCACCACTGCGGCCGGTTCGCCTTTCATATTGATGGCGAAATATTGGCCGGGTTCCATGGCGCAGGCGGCCACCAACGCCATAACGCCGACGGCCATTTCGGTGATCATCGCTCCGTAAGCCACCGAACGGACGGTGGATTCGTGGGTGACCAGTTTGGGCGTGGTGCCCGTGGAGATGAGGGCGTGAAAGCCGGAAATCGCCCCACAGGCAATGGTAATGAAAACGAACGGGAAAAGTTTGCCCGGGACAACCAATCCATTGCCATAAATGAAATCGGTTAATTTTGGCATATGCAGTTGAGGGGCTACCCAGATAATCGCCAACATCAGGATGATGACCGTGCCGATCTTCATAAAGGAACTCAGATAGTCGCGTGGAGCCAGTAACAACCAGACGGGAAGAATGGAGGCCAAAAGCCCGTAACCAATAATGGCCCAAGCCAGCCACGGCGCAGAACGGGTGAACCAGACCGACCAAAGGGGGGAGTTGTGTACATACTGGCCGCCCCAGACGGCGACAAGCAGGAGCAAAGCGCCCATAATCGATGCCTCAATAACCTTTCCAGGACGGATCATCCGCATATAAATCCCCATGAAAAAGGCAATAGGCAGTGTCGCCGCCACGGTGAAGAGACCCCACGGACTTTCGGCCAGAGCCTTGACCACCACGAGAGCGAGTACGGAAATAAGAATCACCATAATGCTGAGTATCCCGAGCAGTGCCAAAATCCCGGCGAAGGTTCCAATCTCTTCCTTGACCATCTGACCCAGCGATTTTCCGCCCCGTCGCATGGAACAAAATAATGCGACCGCATCGTGGACGCCGCCTGCCAATGTGCCGCCAATCAAAATCCACAGGGTCCCGGGCAGGTAGCCGAATTGAGCGGCCAGAACAGGTCCCACGAGAGGACCGGGGCCGGCGATGGCGGCGAAGTGGTGGCCGAAGACCACCCATTTGGGCGTGGGCACGAAGTCCTTGCCGTCATTGCAGGTGATGGCCGCCGGGGCACGCCGCCCATCAATCGCCAGCACTTTGGCCATCAGCCAGGCGGAGTAGAACCGGTAAGCCACCGCGAAGCTGCAGATACCGGCGATCACCAACCACAGCGCGTTGACCGGCTCGCCGCGCTGGTAGGCCATC
>JBBQNS010000029.1:0-34124 GCA_038330175.1 Kiritimatiellia bacterium | reverse complement strand
GATGCTCTCAAAGTCAAAACAGCCAAAGCAGTTGTAGGGAGCGATGGGCGGACGATGCTTGCGATAGCCACTGCTCCCCGCGATATCAATAGCCGGATTTGTGCCAACGATCAAGCGTCACGTGTTGCCCATTGCTTAATTCACCGAGGATAGCCCCCGCGTTCAATCTATTGAGTGGTTGTAGCTGGGCGTGTCCTTACGCGCAGGGAATCCGGCGCATGGGGACATGCGCCGCTACAATGGGGCAGACCGAGCGGATCCAAGGTCAAAAAAATAAAACTCGAAACCTTGAACTCGTAACTCGAAACCCGTAACTCGAATTAGATGCGCCAAACACTCTCTGCTTGAAAGCGAAGGAAGCTTTCCGTATTCTCTAACCGTTTCCGAATTGTCGCCAGTTGGCGGCGAAGCAGCAAGTAAGGAGTATATAAGTTATGTCATTGATTGAAAATATTTTGGCGCGAGAGATTTTGGATTCCCGTGGTAACCCAACGGTCGAAGTGGATGTAACCCTTGAGAGCGGAATTGTGGGCCGTGCAGCCGTTCCGTCGGGCGCTTCTACCGGTGAACATGAAGCCGTGGAGTTGCGTGATGGCGATGCCAAACGCTACTTGGGTAAAGGTGTTCGTAAAGCGGTAGCTAATATTAATGTCAAAATGGCCCCTCAATTGATCGGTTGGGATTGCCGGGACCAAGTTGGCATTGACAATCTCATGATCGAAATGGATGGGACCGAGACCAAGAGTAAGTTGGGCGCGAACGCCATTTTGGCAATTTCTCTCGCGAACGCTAAGGCGGCTGCAGAATACTGTGGGTTGCCTCTGTTCCGGTACATCGGCGGTGCCAATGCCAAGGTTACTCCTGTTCCTATGATGAACATTATGAATGGGGGAGCACATTCCGATGCCCCGATCGACATTCAGGAGTTCATGATTATGCCTAAGGGGGCTAAGTCGTTTTCCGAAGCACTTCGCATGGGCGCGGAAGTCTTTCATGCGCTGAAAAGCGTGTTGAAGGGGTTGAAATTGAGCACCGCGGTGGGTGATGAGGGCGGATTTGCCCCGAAACTCACGAGCAACACGCATGCGCTGG
This sequence comes from Kiritimatiellia bacterium, assembly GCA_038330175.1. Taxonomy (GTDB): domain Bacteria; phylum Verrucomicrobiota; class Kiritimatiellia; order CAIKKV01; family CAITUY01; genus JAABPW01. The sequence goes on along the minus strand of JBBQNS010000029.1, from coordinate 33,032 downwards.
ATGTCATTATTGAGGCCATCAAAAAGGCTGGATACAAGCCCGGCAAGGATATTTTCCTCGCTCTGGACGTTGCCGCCAGTGAGTTCTACGATGCTGCTAAGAAGCGTTACATCTTCAAGAAGAGTGATGGGTCGGTCCATACAGCGGAAGAAATGGTCGAATTTTATGCCACGCTTTGCGCTAAATATCCGATCATCAGCATCGAAGACGGAATGTCAGAAAATGATTGGGATGGCTGGAAGAAGCTGAGCGAACGTCTCGGTGATAAAATTCAGCTGGTTGGTGACGATCTGTTTGTGACCAATACCAAGTTCCTTAAGAAGGGGATTGACTTGGGTATTGCCAATTCGATTTTGGTCAAGGTCAACCAGATTGGGACTCTTACCGAGACCCTTGACGCTATTCGTATGGCGACGCAGGCGGGGTATACGGCGGTGATCAGTCATCGTTCGGGCGAGACCGAAGATGCGACCATTGCGGACATCGCTGTGGCCACGAATGCGGGCCAGATTAAGACGGGGTCACTGTGCCGCACGGATCGGGTGTGCAAGTACAATCAGTTGCTTCGTATTGAAGAGATGTTGGGGCAATACGCCATTTATGGCGGCGTGATCTGATTTGAATAGATAAGGTAATGCATTTAAGTTGTTCATCGGCGGACGGGATAGCGTCCGCCGATGAGCCTGTTTCCTACGGATGATTATGAATTTTTGGGTGATGGTATATCGCTTGGCATGGATGGTGGTTATCGCCTCTGGGGTGGTCGCCGTTGTTTGTATCTTCCTGCCCAAAACCCATAACTATAAAACTTTACAAAACCGGAAAGAAGCGCTGGAGCAGGGGAATACCTCAATGGAGGCCCGTATTCGTCAGTTTGAGCAAAACCAAAAACGGTTTCGTAGCGATCCCGAGTTTGTAGAGCGTAGTGCAAGAGAGCAGGGGATGGCTAAGCCCGGTGAAACGATATTCCGTTTTCCTGCAACTAATTCAACCGCTAGGAGCGCACGCCAATGAATAGGTCACCTCGCCATATTGTACACCGTCTGATAGTGATCGCTGGTTTGTTAATTGCCGGGCAAGGCTGCGTTAAAATCGATGCTACTCTAAAAGTGGATCGTGACGGGAGTGGGACCTTACGTGCTCTCTACGGGATGCCCACCTACATCATCAAGCAGGCTGAATTGACCCGACAACTGTCTGCCTCAATTGATGTCGCGTCAGGCAAAACGAATCCGGTTCCGCAAAACCTGGATATTCCGTTCATGTTTGATAAAGAAATTTTAAAGACAAAATTTGATTCCATGGAACCCTCAGGAATTACCTTGGAGACGCTTAATACTCGCGAACAAGGGGGCTGGAATTACGTTGATTTCACGCTTAAATTTAAAACGCTGGAATCTGTTTTCAAGCAATCTTTCTTCAAGGATTTCGGGGTTGTGTTAAAGCATATGGATGATAAATCCTGTAAATTGACAGTTAATCTTCCTCCAGTGGGTAATATGGGCGATCCATCGAATATTCTGACTCAAGATAATGTTAATTCATTGACGCTTTTTTTAAATGGTTTTAGGGTTGTGGCTCGTTTGGTTTTTCCGAGTGAAATTCGCAATAGCAACTCATTGATCAGCGATACACGACGGGCTACTTGGGAATGGGACTTCGATAAGGATTCTCAAGCGTTATCCCGAATAGCGCGGGATAAAATCATTGTCGTATTTGATGTTTTGGATGTTCGTATTAAGGATTTCGAGAAACCGGCAGGAGACGTTCTTTCGAATTAAAAATAAGCATGAATTGTAAGTAATGCTTGCTTCGGAAAAACATACTCGCTAAATTCTCACGCTTTTGCTCGGGTGGTGAAATGGCAGACACATCAGTTTGAGGGGCTGATGACCGCAAGGTCGTGGGGGTTCAAGTCCCCCCCCGAGCACCACTCTTCGCATGTAGCCATTCAGATGCGAAGATGCCCCTTCAACCCACTGTAAAGGCTCCGCTATGAATCTCCTTATTGCTACAGGTAACAAGCATAAATTCCAGGAACTATCGAACCTCCTTGCGACTCCCCATTTAAACCTCATAAACCTCCAACAGCTGAACGCTTCTCCGCAAGTTGTAGAGGATGGGGATACCTTTGAGGCCAATGCTTCAAAAAAAGCGGTCACATTGGCACTCTTTAGCAGAATGTGGACGCTCGCAGATGATTCCGGGTTGGAGGTGGAAGCTTTAAATGGTGCGCCAGGCATCTATTCCGCTCGTTATGCAGGTGAGCCGACCGATGATATTGCAAACAACCATAAAATTATGGATGCAATGAAGGGAGTGCTTAACCGAAAAGCACGATTTTGTTGTGCTATCGCTTTATCAGACCCTCAGGGTAATGCTCGCATCGTTACGGGCGTTTGCGAAGGCCGCCTGCTGGACACCGCTCAAGGGGGCGGTGGATTCGGGTATGATCCTTTATTTATACCGAACGGATATCATCAAACTTTCGCGGAACTGCCTGCTGAGCTTAAAAACACAATTTCGCATCGCGGATGCGCCATAAAGGCCGCTCTAGAAGCTTGGCAGCCGTATTTTAAGATGGATTTACCTGTCTTGCCGAGTTGATTAGTTGAATTTTGTTTTCTTCATTTGCCGTTAAGTCTGTTGAAATCTAAATATGATTACTCTACTATCAGCAGAAATTCAGGTCGCGATGATGGTGCCTGACAGAGTTTAGCAAAGATTGAGGTGGCTATGTTTGAGCTAAAATACAACCCTGGATACAATACATTCGATTCAGATTCTTATACGGTACACCTTGAAAATCCAAAAGAACCAGAGTTATTCCGGCACACTTTTCCTTACGATGAAGTTCCGCGAATCGGTTTTAATCATCGCTTGGTGCCTATGCGGATGCCCAAGGATATTTGGGTAACGGACACGACCTTCCGTGATGGCCAGCAAGCTATGCCTCCGTATACGGTTAAACAGGTGGTGGATATCTACAAGATGATGCACCGTCTCGGCGGACCCAAAGGCCTAATCCGGCAAACTGAGTTTTTCCTCTATACCAAGAAAGATCAGCAGGCCGTCGAAGAAATTCAGGCACTCGGCTATAAGTTCCCCGAGGTGACCGGCTGGGTGCGTGCCCGGCGCAAAGATCTCGAATTGGCTAAAAAGATGGGGCTAAAGGAAACCGGAATTTTAACCTCTTGTTCTGATTACCACATTTACCTGAAGCTTAAAATGAACCGGCGCGAGGCGATGCGGGAGTATTTGAAAATTGTCCAAGAGGCATTGGATGTGGGAATCACGCCGCGCTGTCACTTCGAGGACGCTACGCGCGCGGACTATTACGGATTTGTTGTCCCGTTTGCGGCCGAGTTGATGAGGCTGGCGGAGGAGTCCAAGAAGGTCATCAAGATCCGAATTTGCGATACCATGGGATTGGGCGTTCCGTATCCGGGCGCGGCCATGCCTCGTTCAGTAGCGGGCTTGATTTATGGCTTACAATATTATGCCGGTTTCCCGAGTGAATGGCTCGAATGGCATGGTCATAATGATCTGTATCTCGTGAGTGCCAACGCGGTCTCGGCTTGGCTTTATGGGTGTTCGGCGGCCAATGGGACCCTGTTGGGTATTGGGGAGCGCACCGGGAATCCGCCCGTTGAGGGCATGGTGATCAACTATTTGCAGTTGCGTGGGAACGATTGCCATGTTGACACCACCGTCATTACAGAGATTGCAGAATATTTTGAACATGAACTCAAGGTTCAGCTTCCGGTCAATCAGCCTCTTGTTGGTAAGAGTTTTAATGTCACCCGCGCGGGCATTCATGCAGATGGGCTTCTAAAGAACGAGGAAATTTACAACGTTTTTAATACTGAAATGTTGCTGAATCGTCCTGTAGAACTAGCGGTCTCAGATGTCAGTGGCTTGGCCGGAATTGCGCTGTGGGTAAAGAAATATTTCCGAAAAGCCAAAACTCCGGTTACGAAAAATGATCCTGGTGTTCAGAAAATTTACGAATGGATGATGACCCAATATGATGCCGGACGTACAACGGCGATTACGGATGAAGAACTGTTAGAGCAGACCAAGCTGCATCTTGGTGTGTGGATGAAAGAGAATGGGTATGAGTCTTGAAATTGTTACTTTCGGTGATCCGATCCTGAGAGTGCGGGCCGAGACAGTCGCCCGGGTGACCGTTGAGTACAAGCATCTAGTCGACAATATGATGGAGACGATGCACGCTGCCGACGGGGTGGGGCTTGCTGCCCAGCAGGTCGGTCGGACGGTTTCGATTTGTATTGTTGACATCCCTTTGGAGTTGGATGTGGAACAAGAGGGGGGTACAAGGCTGAATCCAGGTGTGGAGATGCCCCTGATTATGTTTAATCCCAAGATCATCTCGCGAGGCGAAGCGTTGGAACGGCGTGACGAGGGGTGTCTTAGCTTTCCTGGCATTCATACCGGGGTTCAGCGGGCCCTTGATGTTGACGTGACTTTTGTGGACTGGAAGGGGAATATCCGGAACTTGCATTGCTGTGGTTTATTGGCACGCGCCGTCCAACACGAATTGGATCACCTTGCTGGGGTGCTATTAGTGGATCGGATGTCGCCGGTCAAAAAAATCAGCATGGCGGGAAAACTCAAGCGTCTACGAGCGGAGACAGCGGAACGGATGCTGGAGCGGAAGGTATTGGCTCAGGCGTCGCGACGTCTATAGCCTGATCTTGTTTCCTTTTCAGAAATTCTTTGGCTAAGGCCCGGTAGGCTTCAGCCCCACTCGACTTCCCATCGTAAAGGATAATGGGTTTACCATGGCTTGGGGCTTCGCTAATGCGAATATTCCGGGGAATAGCCGAATGATACACCTTATCCCCAAAATGCTTCCGAACCTCATCAGTGACCTGCTGCGCAAGATTGGTTCTGCCGTCAAACATCGTTAGAACAATACCCTCAACCGCCAAAGTCGGGTTAGCCCCTGAGTCCCGGATCTGGCTGATAAGGCGCGTAATGACGCTGAGTCCTTCCAAGGCATAATACTCACACTGCAGTGGAATGATCACGGAATGAACGGCCGTCAAAGCGTTCATAGTCAATATCCCTAGCGAAGGAGGACAATCGACCAGAACAACATCGTAAGCTGATGCCTCCAGAAACGGGTCAAGCGCCTCCTTGAAACGATGCAGATATCGGTCCAATCGCGCAATATCAATTTCAGCCCCAGCAAGATCCACTTCCGATGGAATAATGGATAGGTTCTCTACAAGGGTTGGCTGCACCTTATCTTCCAACTTACCATGCCCCAAGAGGGCTTCGTAGACGCTACCCCCTGCCGTGGGCAGCAACCCAAGCCCACTGGTACTGTTGGCTTGGGGATCGAGATCAATCAACAAAACGCGTTGACGCCGTTCCGCCAAACATGCCGCTAGATTGATGGCGGTAGTCGTTTTCCCTACGCCACCCTTTTGATTTGCCAAAGCTATGACCGAGCATTTCATGGTTTATTTAATGATGCCCGCTTTCCGCGCGTAAGGGAAGATTCCGCCTGCTTCCACTACAGGTGCAACAGCTCCCAGGTCTTTCAAGGAATAGGACTTTCCTGAGGCAACATGTATCAATTGCGAATTTTCCACATGGATTTCCAATTCCTCACCGGTCTTGAAAATGTCGCAGAGCCGGAGCGGCGTCTCAAACGGGTATAATTCTCCAGTAGCGACCGCATTACGAAAAAAAATCCGTGCGTACGATTCGGCAACGACCGCTTTTACCCCGGCAGCGCCCAAGCATACGGGAGCGTGTTCACGGGATGAGCCGCAACCGAAATTACGCCCTGCAATAATAATAGGGTATTCCGCCTTCATGGCCCCCGGTTTCACAAAGGGGGGATAGCTGGCAGGCAATCCGCATAACGCGTAGGATCCCAGTTTCGCATATTCTTCAGGAATAGTAGGAACAAGGTTGAGAAACTCGGCAGGGATGATTTGATCGGTATCAATATCATCTTTCACCACGTAAACTGTGCCTCGAATAACTTTCATTTTACTCCCTGTAATTACATGAATTCCCGTGGGTCAGTAATGTGCCCTCGAATCGCTGAGGCGGCCACGGTCAATGGCGATGCCAAATAGATTTGGGACAATTTCGAACCCATACGTCCGGGGAAATTTCGATTAGTTGTACTGATAACTACTTCTTTTCCTGCTGTACGCCCATAGGTGTCCGCTGGACCTCCTAGGCAAGCCGCACAGGAGGGGGGGGCGATGTCACCACATCCTGCCACCGCGAAAATTTCCACAAGCGAAACTCCATCAATCTGGGTTTTAATCAGAGACTCAGCCACGTCCATGGTTGCGGGAACCAAAAACGTGGGGATTGTTACTTTTTGTCCTTTGAGGATACGGGCCGCTGCTACAAAGTCAGTGGTTTTCCCTCCTGTACAAGACCCAATGTAAGCTCGATCCAATTTGACGTGGGTTCGCTCACGTGCGAGCGCATAATTGCTCGGGACATGGGGCTCTGCTACACAAGGCTCCAGAGTAGACGCATCATAGATCCGATCGCTGTCATACACGGCATCGGGATCACTATAGACCGCTTCAAATGGCTTGTTAGTACGCGAGCGCAAATATTCGAAGGTTTTCTCGTCAGGAGCAATAATTCCATTCTTGCCGCCCGCTTCAATCGCCATATTGCAGATGGTCATCCGTTCTTCAATTGAGAGCTGCTGGATGGCCTCGCCAGTAAACTCCATGGCGCAATAACTGGCACCATCAAAGCCGATATCCCCAATTATTTTCAGGATAATGTCTTTCCCCATAATATAAGGCGGAACCGTACCATTGACCTTAAACCTCATTGATTTCGGGACCTTAATCAGCAGTTTACCGGTTCCCATGATGAACCCAGCGTCAGTATTGCCAATTCCGGTTGCAAACGCTCCAAACGCGCCATGTGTGCACGTGTGGGAATCGGTGCCGAAAATCACTTCTCCAGGACGAACATGTCCTTCTTCTGGCAACGCAATGTGACACACTCCTTTGTATTGCGGCGTACCCGGGTCATAAAAATAAGGCATGGCTTGTTCATTTACGAATGTCCTCAAGGTGTCCACATTCCGGTGCGCCTTTTGGTCAGCCGTGAAAATATAATGATCGGGAATAATCACGACCTTTGACTTGTCCCAGACTTTCGCTGCAGCGCCGAATTCTCGCTGGAAGACGCCAATCGTGCCCGGACCGCAAACATCGTGAGTTAGCAGGATATCGACTTCAACCCAGACATTATCGCCGGGGCCAATCACACGTTTGCCCGCGGCTCGTGCCAGAATTTTTTCTGTTATTGTCATGCCCATAGTATATTACCTCTTTTAATGCTTTCGCGTCTGTTTGGCTTTGATGAGTGCAAAAAAACGATCTTCATATTCCGAAAAAAGTCCATGTTTTTGCAATTTGTTGCCGAGATCCGTAATGCGGGACGGCTGACGACCTGCTAATTGGAAGTCAGTTTCAATCTCAAATCGGATACCCGCATTGGGCGTAAACATTCGATGGCTTTCCATTTCACGGACATTCGCCTGAAATGAGTTATTACTAACTTCAAACATCATTTTCAAAAGGGATACTTCCCAGGGAGAATCAACCCCTGCGACCACGGCAGAAAAAGGCTCTTCTTTTTGCCGGACGGTCGTCGCGACGCGATCCAATACGGCGTCAAACGTATCGGTAATGATTTCGTCATTGATCTCTTCTTTACGGATTATAAATCCATATTGAAGCATTCTGAAGTTTTGAGAATTTTCGCGCAGCCATTCCATATAGCGTTCCGCCTCAATCCCGAAGCCTTCAAGCACATTGGCGTCAATTGCGGTCGGGATGATGATTTGAGGACGCTGCGCGACAATACGTCCTTCCCTGACCCTGACCTTGTTGACCGAGTCCATCAGTTCACTCACAAGGTGGTAATGGATGATGGTGGCCCCAAAAGTTTCTAACCGTTGGACAGGTGCGACAACAATACGTGTGTTATTGATGGCATACCAAAAATCAAATTGACTGGGTTCATTCATGTAATTGGTTAATATATCAGATTGATGACCGTTGGCAAATAGCAGATGAGCTTCTGTTCAAACTTTTTCTTTTCCAAATTATGACCATAATTCGATTGATTCAAGTCGTAAGGGTCTAACCGGCCCTAACAGCGTGTCGGGCTTGCAGAGTTCTTCAGCCTCGAATGCCGCTTCCGGCGGAGACCGCCGGCTCCATAGAGTGAAAGCGGGGGCTATCCTCGCAAATTTTATCATGGAGCCGGCGGTCTCCGCCGGGAACCATCCCTATTACAAACACCCGAAGGACGCGCCGTGCGCCCTTATTTCAGAAAGCGGACGCAAACGGGCTTATGGAGCCTTGTTGTTTGTTTCACGGGGCGCAATAGTCCGGTTTTTGTATTTATTTTGAATACTTGCACGGTACTAGCCGCTTGATTAGCGACCACGCAATACCTCCCGGTTGGATCAATATTGAAATTTCGAGGGGTATTAATTCCACGCAGCTCAAATCCTAATAACGTTAACGTCCCCTTTTTTGGGCTTATTTTGTAAATCGCCAGGGAGTCATGTCCGCGGTTCGAGCCATAAAGAAATTTACCATTAGGATGTATTTTTATTTCTGCACAATAACTGATTCCTGAAAATCCCTTTGGCAGAGTAGACACAATTTGAAGTTGAGACAGAACGCCTGAGAGTGTGGCACGGGCGAACGAGAGGATGCTGCTGTCAAGTTCATTGATCACATAGAGGAATTTTCCATTAGCCCCAAAGCATAAATGCCGTGGCCCCGCACCGGGTTTAATCGACACCTCTGCCTGAATATTCGGCATAAGTTTCCCTGAGTCGTGGTCCAGCTCGTAGATCATGAGCTTGTCGAGCCCCAGGTCGGCAACATACACAAAACGCCCGTCGGGGCTGATATTGGCACTATGGCAATGGGGCCCATTTTGGCGACTGGGGTGCAGGCTCGAGCCCGCGTGTTGGTGAGCGCTCGTACACTTTGCAAGGCGCCCGTTAATGTTAATAGGAATGAGACCCACACTTCCATTAATGTAGTTGCTGACCACCAAAAAACGGCCATTAGGCGAAATACAAAGATGGCAGGGGCCATTTCCTTTAGACGTCGCTTTGTTCAAAAAACGAAGTTTTTTAGTTTTAGGATCGATCACGAAGGCATACACATACCCCGGTGTTTGTTCTGAAACCGCATAAAGAAATTTTGAGTTGGGGTGAATTTCAATGAAAGTCGGATCCGGCATTTTATAAGCGAGCCCTATTTCAGATAGTTTCCCCGTCTGGAGATTGAGAGTGGCCTGATGGATGCCCAATGAATTATTGTTTTCCGTACACGTTCCGAAGTATACTTCAACGGAGTGAGGGGCTAAGGCTAAGGGGCCTTTGGCTGCAATAGAGTTCATGGTTTTAGATCTCGAGATTAGTATGTGATTTAGCTTGGTTGAAAATGACAGAATAAAAACTAACCCGCAATCACGAATCCGTCCAGTTTTTACCTTTAACGTTCAAATTATGAAAAATACAACGTCCATGCCGACACGAAGATTCGGGCGAACCGAATTAGCGATGCCTGTCCTTACTTGCGGAGGAATGCGTTTTCAGCAATCTTGGCAAGACACTGATGATATCACTGCCGAAAGCCAACAAAACCTGGAAGCCTGTGTACAGCGAGCTTTCGAATTAGGGTTTCGCCATATCGAAACGGCTCGGGGTTACGGTTCCTCCGAAGTGCAGCTTGGCCGTGCCATCCAGTCCTTGCCTCGCGAGCAATATATCCTCCAAACGAAAGTGGGGCCAGATGCCGACCCGGCTGTTTTTGCAGAACAATTCGAGCTCTCGCTGAAGCGGCTAGGGCAGGAGCGCGTAGACCTTCTTGCCATTCATGGGGTCAATAGCCAGGAGATTTTAGAGATGGTCATGCACCCGGGCGGGTGCCTTGAAGTGGCGCGCCGTTTCCAACGCATGGGCCGATGTGGATTCGTTGGTTTCGCCACACATGGTCCGCTCTCCGTTACTCTCCGTGCAATTGAGACGGGCGAGTTTGATTATGTCAACTTGCATTGGTATTACGTTAACCCATTTACGTGGCCGGCCATCAAAGCCGCAGCAGCCCAAGATATGGGCGTTCTTATCATCAGTCCGAATGATAAAGGAGGTAAACTCTACACGCCCCCTCAAAAACTTGTGGATCTCTGTCAACCGCTAACGCCCATGGCTTTTAATGATCTTTTTTGCCTTGCACACCCCGAAGTGCACACCTTGAGTATAGGGGCGGCGCAGCCTCTTGATTATGAGGAGCATTATCGAGCTATCACTCAACCAGGGGATATTTCCCTTCCGGCTATAATAGCCCGTAAACTCGATTCAGAGATAGCACGCGTCTGGGGAACGGAATGGACGGCCCGCTGGCATGAGGGGCTTCCCGATTGGGAAAATACACCAGACCAGATCAACATTCATGAAATCCTGCGCCTTTGGAATTTTGCTGAGGGTCTTGACATGGTGGACTTTGCGAAAATGCGCTACAACCTGCTGGGGCAGGGGGGGCATTGGTTCCCTGGCAAAAATGCGGCTCTTGCCAGTGAACTGGATTTTTCAGAGTCTTTAAAGTTGAGCCCATTCGTAAATGAAATTCCTGAAATATTAGCGAAAGCTCATGCCGCCCTTTATGAGCAGCCCGTCCAACGCTTAAGTCAGTCGGAATAAGTGAATCAGGTGAATCTTCTTTTACCAGAGGATAATCTAGCAGGGCCATAACGAGAATTGCTGGCCCCGCGAGCCTGTCGTTGACTTGAATCCTTTCGTGTGCGATAGTGTGAGGCGATTTTTCCAACCTTTTTACTGCGGAGTGATATGACGCCTATAATCGAGAAGTTGCTGATTATTCAAGATCATGACCTGAGGATTTTGAAATTTGAAAGAGAACTGGCGGACATTCCATTGAGGAAGAAGGCCATTGACTCCATGCTGGATGAGCACCGCCAGGCGGTGAATGCGGCTAAGGACGTCCTGAAATCCCGTCAGGCCGGCATTAAGGCCTGCGAGCAAGAAATCGTGACGTATCGCGATAAAATCCGAAAGTATCGCGAACAGCAGATGCAGCTTAAGAATAATCAGGAATTCCGCGCCATGGAGAATGAAATCGGCGGCGTCGAAAAACTGATTCGTCAGGCTGAAGACCGAATTTTGGAAATCATGGAAACTGTTGAAGCGGCGCAGTCTGAAGTTAAACTGCGTGAGGATGCGCTTCAGACAGAAGAAAAGGGCGTCACTCATGAGTTTTCTGCCGTTGAAGGGCGGGGGGGTGAAATCAAAGTTGAACTTGATCGAATAAAGCAGCTGCGGGCAACTTATGTCGCTGATGTTGATCCCGCGCGACTTGCCCAATATGAACGCTTTTTTAAGAACAAAAAGGCGAAGGTCTTGGTCGCCGTGGAAGATAACGGCACCTGCGGTGGATGCCATATGAAGCTTCCGCCTTATATCTGCCATGACGCTAAAAAACAATTGGATGTGGTCGCCTGCGGATATTGCGGGCGAATGTTGTATTGAGTCTGCGAGAATTGTGATGTTGAAAGGCAGGGGGCGTTCGGTCGCTCCGGTTTTAGCGCAAGCGGATCGGGGAGGAAAGTCCGGACTCCATAGGGCAGAATGCCGGCGCCTAATAAGCCCGGGGGGCTCTTTTAAAAGAGAGTTCACGGAAAGTGCCACAGAGACTATACCGCCGCAACGGATCTGAAAAGAGCCGTTGCGGTAAGGGTGAAAAGGTGGTGTAAGAGACCACCGGGCGTTCAGAGATGAACGCCGCATGGCAAACCCCATTCGGAGCAAGATCAAATAGGGAACCTGAGGTAGCCCGCCTCGTGTTGTCGCGAAAGCGGCACGCGGTTTCGGGTTGATCGCTTAGATAAATGACTGATCCCGTTCGCGGGAAACAAAAGCCGGCTTATGCCCTCTGCCTTTCAATATCAGAATTTTGCAAAATGGACGATCGGAACGACCGTATCGGCCAGCGCGTTGTTAGCTTTGATCTTTTGTCGAGCCGGCAGCGGCTCTCTTGACCAACCCCTTAATCCAAATCCTTCTTTCGAAATTAGCTCGTCTTTGCCTCACATTAACCTCACGGGCAACTTCTGGAATGTCATGCAGGCACGCCCAGAAAAAACGTCAAGGCTTGCTTCAGGTTCCTCATCTTCAGAGCGCTTTAGGTTGGCAGGAACTTTTTCCATTGAGGGGCTCGACCGCCCTCAGGCAAAAGCGGTTTTAGATGACTCCGTTAAGCGTGATCAGTTTATCGTTGCCGAGGGTGATCGACTGGACGATGTCACGATTAAAAAAATCTTCTACGATCATGTCGTCCTCGAAACACCTGAGGGGGCTCGTCCCATTTGGATGGATTTCTCCGATCAAACTCAGACCGGAACCCTGTCGGTTGTCAGTAATCAACTGGCTGTGGCGAGCGGTGGAACGAATCGGTTTGGGTGCAGCAAAGTTATGGATAATCGCTGGCAGTTCAGCCGGAAGCCGCTCTTGGATTACTATCAGGAATTGCTGGATGAGCCTGACCGGATGGTGGCCGTTTTCGACACCATGAAACCAGTCCGCGATGAGCGGAATAAGATCACCGGATATGTGGTTGGCCTTGAGGGCGAAAAGGACTTCTTTGATGCCGTTGGTCTCCAGCAAGGCGACATTGTCCGTGCGGTTAATTCTGTCCCTATGACGCACCGAAGACGGGCGGAATCTTTCATCGACCAGTTCCTCCAGGACAAGCTGAATGTGGTTGTCTTGGAAGTTGAACGGGACGGCAAAACCACTAAGCAAGTCTACCAGATGCGACCTTAACGCGTCTGATGATAACCTCCTTGACCCAATAAGGAATCCGGGTTCCGCTCCAAGCCCTGATAACGAGCTAATTCAGTGTATCCTTCGCAATATACAGCTTTTCCACTACCTTGTAGTAGACATAAGATATATTATGCGACGTTGTTCATAACCGGTCATAGGCTGTTAATTCATTCAAAATTAGGTGTTAAAGCGGAGTAAGGATATCCCCTGCCCAGATTGTCTGCACACGGCCCCCGGGTAATCTCAGGAGTAGCTCACCATGGTTCCCAAATCCAGCCAGGGTCCCGTGGAGGAGATTTTCGCCATCTCGCACCACCACGGGTAAATCGAGCCCACCACACCGTTGGATCCATCGGTCTCGCAGCCCTGAAAATCCTAGCGATTTCCAGCGCTCGTACCAGAAAGGCCAATGACTATTTAGAAGGGTTTTCAGGACGTCATTCACATCCCATTTTGCTCCGGTTTCAATTGCCATGGACGTGGCCGGTTGGTCGATTTGGGCAGCCTGCAGAGACGTCATATTTACATTGAGCCCAATGCCAATGACCACCCCATCATCCCCTGCTCGTTCAGCAAGTAAGCCGGCAATTTTTCGACCTTGAACCTGAACATCATTTGGCCACTTGAGATTGGAGTGCACATGGAACATTTGAAGCATTTCGTCGACCGCGATCGACATCGCCATGGAAAAGGATGGTAAGTGGCTCAAGCTGGCATGAGTCCGTTGGTATAAAGAAAAAAGCAAATTACCGTCCGAAAAGGAATCCCACTTTCGGCCAAGGCGTCCTCGCCCCGCGGTTTGACTCTTGGCGGCCCATACCGTGCCCGATGGCAAGTGCGGGTCGCGCCTTACTTCCTCTATGAGTCGGGTATTGGTTGAGTCCATCTCATCAAACCACTGTACATTAAACTGCATAGCCATAGGTTACTGTTTTAGGGACTCTTTTAGCAATCTCCCGCATTAGACTAGCAGCGTGTCGGGCTTACAGAGTCTTCAGCTAGGCGACAATGAATTGCCATCCCGTTTCGTCATGGTATAGTTCCACCAAAGCACGGAATGACGATATGAAAAATTACATTTTAAAGGCGCTCGCCCTATGCATCCTATTAGGCGGGTTCACTCTGACAGGATGCAAGCGCGATCCTGTATCGACAGCAATACTTGAAATTGAGCAAGGCCATCTTAAAGAGGCCGAGCAAATTTTGCTTCAGGTCTTGCAGGAAAATCCAGATGATGCCAATGCGCTCATGAATCTTGCCATCGTTCAGTTGAAAAATGGGCAACAGGACACTGCGCTCGCGCGCTTCATTCAGCTGTCACAATTGGCACCTAACGATCCTAGTCCGTTAGAATACGCAGCCAGCATTCAAATGGACAATAATCGCTGGTCTGAAGCGGGATCACTTCTTAAAGAAGCACTCCAGCGGTCCCCTCGGTCTGCCAGCATTCAGACAGCGTTGGCGCTTGTCGAGTTGAACACTACCGGGGTTGTATCTTCACGGGATAAATTATTGAAGATTATTGATGAAAATCCCTCCTATGCACCTGCTTTGTTTAATCTTGGAGTGATAAACCGGGATTGGTTCAAAAATCAAGGTGAAGCCAAAAAATATTTTCAGCGCTATCTAGCCCTCGAGAAAAATGATTCCCATACGGTCATTGCCCGGGTTGCGATGAACGAAAAAGGAGGCAAGTCGACCCTGTCTTTGGCTGGGGCTGTGGATCAACCTCGTAATCCTAAAGCTGCTTCTGAAGCTTTTTCGCAGGGAGTTCGATTCCACCAAGTGCGCGAGTATGAGAAGGCGATTGAGGCCTACTCCCGTGCTATTCAAAACGATCCCTCCATGGTACAAGCCCATTATAATTTCGGGCTACTACTTCGCGATAAACGGGATTTTGAACAAGCACGTATTGAATTTGAGCAGGCCCTTGCCCTCGCACCTGGAATGACGAATGCACGCTATATGCTTGCGCTTGTTATGATGGATCAGGGACTCGAGGCTGAGGCCACGGGGCAACTCAAAAGCTTAATCGAGAAAGCCCCACGCCATGCTGAAGCGCATTTGGCATTGGGCCTCCTGTACAAAAAATACCCCGCCAAGCGAGATCTCGCGCGTAAAGAACTGAATGCTTATTTGAAACTTGATCCCAATGGGCCTTCAGCGCGAGAAATTCGAAACTGGCTGAAATACCTGCAATAGCAAAGGGGCTAACATGGAAAATATGGGATTCACAGTTGCAGATATAGTGGGTGCCTTGATCATTTTGTTCGGCATCATTATGGGGTTCCGACAAGGCCTATCTGGGCAAATGGCCTTGGTTCTTTCCGCTCTATCGGTTGCCGCAGCTTTCGTAAACGGATTTACTCCTACGCGAGACTGGCTGATTAGTCAGTTTTCTATGCCCACCGAATTAGCCCGGTTAGCCACGCTCGTCATCCTCGTTGTGATCCCCATTCTCATTGTCATACTGCTTTACTCACTCCTTCGCTATCTGTTTAAGATCACCTTTACCACTTGGATTGATCGCTTTTTGGGTGCCATAGCCGGGGGGGTGACGTCAGCCGGGATTGTTTTGCTGATTTTCATGGTGTTCAATTACCTCCCACCTGAAAATTGTCCGAAGGCCCTTGGTCAAGGTTCGTGGATTTCCCGCGAGGTCATTGGCGCAGAGACTCAGCTTGTCCAACGCCTTTCAACGCGCGTTGAACAGGGCGAAAACATTATTAAAAATGCTCGCAAAGAACGCGCTGGCAAACACGAGAAGTGGGAAGAGTAACGCGTCACATGGCCGGTCTCATTTCTAAATCTGTATTGGATGACATTCGCTTCCGTTGCGACATTGTGGATGTTATTGATGCTTACATCACCCTCCCACAAAAAGGGACCATCATCAAGGCACTCTGCCCTTTTCATAAGGAGAAAACGCCTTCTTTCAATGTTAACCGTCAGCGTCAGATATTCCATTGTTTCGGATGTGGAGCCGGGGGTGATGTTTTTAAATTTGTCATGCTCTATGAACATGTAGACTTCATAGGTGCCATTAAAATCCTTGCGGAAAAGGCGGGGATTCCCCTCCAGTTTGAAAAAGGCTCCGCGCCTTCCGCTGATAAGGAAATCCTGCTCACCATCCATGAAGAGGTTGCAGCCTTATTTCATAAACAACTTTTGCAAAACCCAGACGCTCAAGGTGCACGCGAATATCTTCTAAAGCGGCAGCTCTCAACGGAAGTCATTGAAGACTTTATGATTGGGTACGCACCAGACTCCTGGAGCTTTTTGCTTCAGTGGGCACAAAAAAAAGGACATGCTCTTCAAAAGCTGGATCTTGCGGGACTCCTTGTCAGGCGGGAAGAGGCGCAGGGTTCGAATCCCTATTACGATCGTTTTCGGGGCCGGATCATGTTCCCTATTCGCAACGAGCAGGGCCGGATTGTCGCTTTCAGCGGCCGTACCCTGTTGCAGGACCCCAAAGCGGCCAAATATTTAAATAGCCCGGAAACCCCTTTATTCCGTAAAAGCCACATCCTCTACGCTCTGGACCGGGCACGTCGAGAAATTGTCGAAACACGCGAGGCGATCATTTGTGAAGGTCAGATCGATGTAATCCGATGCCATCAAGCGGGCTTCAAGACCGCCGTTGCAGCCCAAGGCACTGCCTTTACTGAAGACCACGCTCGAATTTTGAAACGATATGCTGATGGCGTAGTTCTGGTTTTCGATTCAGATGAAGCCGGACGAAATGCCGCACTCAAGTCATCCGTAATTTTTATGCAGATGGGCCTTGCGGTCCGGGTTGCCAGTTTACCGCAGGGTGAGGATCCTGATTCAATCATTTTGAAGCAAGGGGCCCCTACTTTCGCGAAGGCAATTTCACAGGCGGTTTCTGCCATCGATTTTCAGCTCAATCTTTTATTAAGCCAGGAAGATATTCGAACCGAAGTAGGCTTGATGAAAGTTAGCCGCGCGGCCTTGGCATCGATCAGCCAAAGTCCCAACGCCATTCAACGGGATATCTTAATCCAAACCGTCGCGCGGCGGCTAGGGGTCTCAACCGATGCCTTACATGCCGAATTGCGCCATTTGCGAAGGAATGCTCCGGCGCAAGTTGTTGAAAAGGTCACCCCAGCCGCCTCTGCGCAGCGCCCCGTTAGTGAAGTTCTGCTAGCCGAACATCTCGGCACCAACCCCGATTTGGTAACTATCATGGAACTTTTCCTGCCGTTTACCATGATCACCGACCCTACCTGTCGGGCATTTTTAGAAGTATTGCGCGACAGCTCCAGGGAAAGGGTGGATGTCATGCAACTGCTAACGGAGCGAGATGACGCGGAGCGTAACCTTTCCACCTTTGCGGCCCAGGTCTTAAGCGCGCCCTCCAAGGCTATTCGTGAAGGAAATGATAGAGAGGCCGTCGAGGGGTTAATTCTAGGCATGTGGAGAAATGAACTACAGCGTCGGCGCATCCAAGTTGAACAAACGCTTCAGACGGCCCTCGATGAAATGAGCCAAGAGGACCTTAAAGCACAGTGGGCTCAATTAACTACGGATATCAACCATTTAAAACGATGGGAGACCGGTGAAGCCGTCCTTAAACTATATATGTAAGCGTCTTCCCCTTCGGCTCTTTCAGCATAATTTCCTTGTGACAAGTGGCTTCTGCCAGTATTTAATGGAAACTAAATTTTCAGGTCAGGATGTAAAGTGAAAGCTCAACAGAGAAAATTCAACAAAGTTGCCGTTCTTAAAGGAGGCCCTTCCTCCGAACGCACTATTTCCTTGAAGTCAGGCGCTGCTGTCACCTTGGGATTAAAAGCGGCGGGATATGACGTAATCGAAGTGGATGTAACAGGCAGGTCCCTAAATATCCCGGAAGCGGTCGAAGCCGTCTTTATTGCCCTTCATGGAGAATTTGGCGAGGATGGACAGATTCAAGAACTTCTTGAAGCCGAAAAAATACCCTATACAGGATCCGGCCCCAAATCCAGCCGGATCGCTTTTGATAAACGACTGAGCAAAGACATTTTTGTCAAATCGGGAATACCTACAGCTCCTTATGAGACCCTTGGCCCGAATGGGCACCTGACCCTCCCCTTCCCCGTTGTGGTCAAACCTCCCTGCCAGGGGTCAACGATAGGCATCTTTAAAGTCAGTCACGCGGCTGAGTGGGAGTCTGCCTTCCATAAATCGCTTCAATATGATGGCGAGATCATTGTGGAGGCCTTTATCCCCGGACGGGAATTGACCGTCGGAATTGTGGGAAACACGGCGCTCCCGGCTATCGAAATCTTGGCGCCTGACGGCTGGTATGATTTTGATGCCAAGTACAGCAAGGGCCAGTCTCGTCATCTGTGCCCTGCCCCACTGGATAACGCTTTGGCCGCGCGAACGCGCGATATCGCTCTACGAACCTTCAATGCCTTGGGGTGCCGTGGTCTCGGACGGGTGGATTTCAGGCTTACCGAAGCCAATGAGCTATTTGTGCTGGAACTGAACAATATCCCTGGATTCACAGAAACCAGCCTGCTCCCCGAAGCGGCACAAGCGGCCGGGATCACGTTCCCGTCGCTCTGCCAGCTAATCATGGAAATGGCAACTCTCGAAGCGGCGGGGTTACCGCAGTCAGGCGGGCAACATGTGGTTTAAAAATGATACATCCACGAATGCCGATAAAGGCCGTCGCGGAGAAGCCGCTAAAATAAATACACGCCGTGACCAACGGCTGAATAACAAACCAGCGCCTCTCCCTAAAATCGTCTGGATGCCGCTGGTTGTACTCATTGCCGCAGGGATTGGAGCCCTCCTAACGTGGAGACTTGGCTCCTTTTTGTTTTGGGAAAATCCGAAATACACTCTCAAAAAACTCGAAATTCATGTTGAAGGCAATACATTGACCCCCGCCTCTGTTAGAGCGAGAATGCAAATAGGTGAAGGAACTAATCTGTTTTCTTCAAACCTCTATTCACTACGTTCGGATTTTTTAAGCAAAGAATACATTGCTAAATCGGTGAAGCTACAGCGCCGTTTGCCGGACACGATGATCATCGATGTTGTTGAACGCATTCCTCTTGCCCGATTAGGCCGCTGGGGCACGTTAGCGGTCGACCGGGAAGGTTGTGTTTTCAACCTCAAAGCCGGCGGTCGAGATTACCCCGCTATAACCGGTTATATTGACGCCAACCTCAAGGCTGGCGTCAGAGTCAATCAATACGCAATGAACGCGATTGAAATCATCGACATCTGTAACAAGTCTAAACTGGGCGAACAGATTAAAATAACCTCATTGGAGGTCGCGCCAAAAGACTACTTGGAAATGAATTTGGCGGCCGGCGAAAAAATTAAAGTCGGGTGGGAAGGCATGGATCAGAACCTTCCGAATCTTCGCCAAAAGGCAGAACACAAATTGATTACCCTGGCGAGTGCCCTTCGCGCTTCCGAAGAACGGGGGCGCCGTCTGGTCAATCTGGATCTCACGTTTTCCGATCAGTATATTCCTGCTCAGGAATATTGACGAGGCTCGGATCAGCGATGATTAGTGATGTTTTGATGGAAAGGAATTGGCTCCATGGCAATTAAAATTTCAATTGTGGCTCCGGTTTATAACGAACAGGATAACGTCCTCCCCCTTGCAAGTGAACTTCACATGCTTCATTCCGCCATTCCCAACCTGGAAGTGCTGCTTGTTGATGACGGGAGTAGTGATCAGACCTGGGCGCGCGTGATAGAAGCACAAAGCCGCTTCCCCACTGTCCGGGGACTCCACTATGCCCAAAATCGAGGTCAGAGCCATGCCATGCTGGTTGGACTTACACTGGCTACGGGTGACGTACTAGTAACCATTGACGGAGATCTTCAGAATAACCCCGCCGATATTCCCCGTATGCTGGAGGAGCTTCAGGATTATGATGCCGTGTGTGGTTTCCGTGCCAAGCGCAAGGATACCTGGGCAAGGCGCGTGGGTTCACGACTTGCTAATCGTGTCCGCAATTGGGCCACTCATGATGGAATCCGCGACACGGGCTGCAGTCTCAAAGTCTTTCGTAAAATTTGCGTAAATGATCTTCCGCACGTCGAGGGCGTCCATAGGTTTATGCCCGCCTATTTCAAGCTTAATGGTCGGAAAATGAAAGAAGTAGCGGTGGACCACCGGGCTCGCACAATGGGTACGTCAAAATACACCAATATGAAGAGGTTGCCGCGAACCGTTTTTGATTTATTCGGCTTTGTCTGGTATCGGAAAAGATACCTGCTCCAACTCGACCCCAGCCAGATTACCCGCTCTTAAGACCATCAGAACAGGGTATAGATGAACGGGGCCACGGCTTGACCGGCGACGACAAAAATCGCAAGGAGGAGCAACACGAGGATGACGGGGATAATCCACCAGGCCTTGTTGTGCCACGCAAAGCTTCCGAACTCTTTCAGCAACCGCCCCAAATGTTTTAAAAAGCGCATGGGTATTCCTTAATCTAACGCATATTCTGTGCGCCAATTGGCTTTATCCTGCCAAGGCGGTTGTTCTTTTTTCGACAATATAAACGATCCCAAGACCAGATAATCCATTTCCGTCCGCATGAAACAGCGATAGGCATCCTCGGGCGTAGAAACAATGGGCTCGCCCCGGACATTGAAGGAGGTGTTGATGATGACACCGTACCCGGTCTGTTTATCAAACGACTTGATGATGTCGTAATAACCACGATTGCTTTCAGGCGATACGGTCTGGACTCGCGCCGAATAATCCACATGGGTAATGGCGGGAATATCAGACCGGACTTGGTTGATGCGATCACGAATAGATAGCCGCCCCACATCTTCGAGCCCTTTGCAGCGCGCCTTTTGAACCTGCGCCACTAACAGCATATACGGCGAAGGTCTATCTAACTCAAAATAGTCGCTTACCCGCTCCGCTAGGCAAGCAGGTGCAAAGGGCCGGAACGATTCCCGGTACTTAATTTTAAGATTCATTACCGATTGCATTTTTTGTGAGCGGGCATCTCCAATAATGGAACGTGCCCCCAAGGCGCGAGGCCCGAATTCCATACGCCCCTGAACCAGCCCGATGACATTTTCTGCGGCAACCAGCCGGGCGATTTCGTCCGCCCAAGGTTGACGGTCATATTTGTGGCCTGGATAGTTATGAGCCTTAAGGAAAGCGTCAACGACATCATCTTCAATATCAGGCCCCAGAAGCGACCCCTTCATGAAGTCATGTACATTATCGGCCTGGCGCGGGTGCTGCTTGATCTGATAGGCAACCATCAGGGCTGCTCCTAATGCACCGCCGGCATCGCCGGCGGCTGGCTGAATCCAAATGTCCTTAAAAATGCCTTCGCGCAATAGACGGCCATTGGCCACGCAATTCAAGGCCACCCCGCCTGCCAGACATAGATAATCTGCCCCTGTAATTTTTTTAGCATGCCTCGCCATCTTGATGACAATTTCCTCGGTTACGACTTGGATCGAGCGGGCAATATCCATTTCGCGCTGAGTGATTTCACTTTCCGAGGAACGTGCCGGGCCTCCAAAGAGTTTGGCGAACTCATCATTGGTCATGGTGAGCCCATCAACAAAGCCAAAATATTTCAGGTTGAGACGGAATGAACCATCTTCACGCATATCTAAAAGATTATCCCAAATGACGTCCACGTATTTAGGCTCCCCATAAGGGGCTAAGCCCATCAACTTGTATTCCCCTGAATTAACACGGAACCCGGTGAAATACGTAAAGGCCGAATACAACAGTCCGAGAGAATGCGGAAAATGTAGATCCTGCAGGATTTCCAACTTGTTACCCTCGCCAAGTCCAATCGCGCTGGTGGCCCACTCGCCTACGCCATCAAGGGTAAGGATAGCCGCCTTCTGAAACGGAGACGGGAAAAACGCACTAGCGGCATGGGATTCATGATGCTCAGGAAAATAAATGGGTGGAATGGTTTTGAGCCCGCACTTTTCGAGGGCCTCCTCAATTTCCATCGGGATCCAGAGCTTTTCCTTCATCCAAAGCGGTACAGCCATCATAAAGGACTGCAACCCTGCAGGGGCAACACTAAAGTAAGTTTTTAAAATACGCTCAAATTTACGAATGGGCTTATCGTAAAAAGTTACAGCATCCAGGGTTCCCCCACGCTTTTCAAGTTCAGCTAGGCAATATTTGACTGCGTTAAGTGGAAAATTGGGGTCATGCTTTTTTCGGGTAAACCGTTCTTCTTGCGCGGCAGCGATAATTTCGCCATCGCATACCAGTGCCGCCGCCGAGTCATGATAGAACGCGCTGATTCCAAGAATATTCATCAGAATTGCCTCTTATATTCATCCAAATTCTTGACAGGCTTGCGAGGGACCCAGTACGTCGGCTCTTGTGTCGGGAATTTTCTGCTCATAGGGTCAATGCCCCGCAACTTTAAGATGATTCGCCCGGGAACAAAAAGCAGATAAAATACCGGAACCATCAATCCCCAGGTAATGACCGTTCCTGCCCATTTCCCGAACCAGCGGCCAAACTGCTCTATCCGATTAAACACGGGAGTTATAAAAAGCCCAGAGATAAGCAACAGTCCGCTTATGCCCCAAAACACTTTGGACGCAATGGGCTTGCCGAGAAAGAAGAAAATTAGGCCAACGACCGCAGGTACAATCGTCTGGATTAACACCGTGCTTAAGGCCGTCTTAGCCGATTTATTTTGGGCAAGATTCATAATCCGGAGGACTTTACCGATACCGCCTTATGGTTGCAAGCACTTGATAGTCCTATGATAAACGCATAAATGAAAATTAGCTCGGTATCTCCAAAATTGTACTCAACCAGTCCATTCATCAAGAGCCCAACTAAAAGCGCGAGCGTTACCCACGCCAGACTTCGCTCCTCGGCATTTGCGTCCCGACAACTCCTAACCCAAGCAAAACAATTTAGCAGGACTTTACCCATCCAGATGAGATATAGCCCCAACCCCGCCCATCCCATTTCGACTAGGATTTGTGCCCCATTCGCATGCAAATGATTGCGGTGTGGCTCCACGCGCCCGAACACTTGCTTCATTTTTTCGTTGGTCAGGCATCCGAAACCGATCCCAGTAGGGTGTTCCTGAATCAAGGTTGGGGCAATCTTGAACCACATGGTGAGCCGCCCTCCCCCCTCGACATTAAATTCCCGCTTTAACTGGTCCATTCGGGTATGAACTGGGGGAAGTGAAAAAAAGGCCACAAGACAAATGGCCATGATAAGCCATGCGCGCCACCGGAGCTGCATCAGAACGGCAATGCCAATCAAAATCATGGCACAAAACCATGACCCTCTTTTAAAATTAATCAATAATCCTGCACATTGGGCGACTAATATGGCCCCACCCCACCAAGGTATGGGCCGCTTTTCCTTAATCGCCATTAAGATGATAAGGACGGTCCCAACCACTCCCAGCATCAACATTTGCCCATCGGTCATCGAGCCTTTGTCGATCAGAGCCGTAAAGAAATCCGGTATAGGGTTCCGCCATGCCTGGATTGGAAAGACAACCAGATCCTTTATGCCCAATACGGCACAACCGACCAGAAAGGCGGCGATCAATTTCCGAGTGCGTTCCGTTGTTGTCACCAGCGAGACGGTGACAGGGATCAAAATAAACCAGAATAATCGCGAAACTCTCCCCCAAAGCCCGGCAGCATCACCATGGATTGCTGAAAGTATTACCGCAAATACAACGAAAGCCAAAGCGAGGCTTCCTGCTGAAGGACTACGCCATGCGATCTGTTTTTTAAAAAATCCCAAAACGAACAGCGCCAAACATACGCCGGCGCAAAGCTGCCCCAAGGCAATGGAAAAAGTGATACTAAAAACGGTCGCTAACAAGGCGATAAAAGCCCGTTCCTCGATTGATCGACCTTTGCTTAATGTCAACATGTTCAGGAAAATTAGTGCAAGCAGGCTTCAGATGCAATATCTTCCAACAAATCATTATGAACCAACGCTTCTGGATTTATGCTTTGCCCGTTTTGCTGCTCTTGGCGGTCACTCTGCCGCATCTTGAACAAGGTGATTTTCGGGTCGAAACTGCTCACTATGCGGCAATCGGCTTACAAGCCTGGCAAAACCACGCACTGTTTTGGACGCCTCACGAACATCCAAGCGTATGCTATTTTAACAAGCCTCCGTTAGTTTTTTGGATTCACGGCATTTTTCTGCATCAATTTGGCATAACCCTTTCTGCGGCGCGCCTCCCCTCCATTCTGGCCGCTGTAGGTTGTGTGCTATTTACCGTCGGTATCGCGCGTCGACTCTCCGGACGAATATTTGCTCTAACCACAGGGTGTGTTATGGCGCTCTCTTATGAGTTTTTTCGCCGCACACGCGAAATCTGCCTGGATATGTGGCAATTGTTATTCATGCTAATGGCCGCTTGGATATGGGTAGTTACCGCAAAGCGTAAAAACCATCATTTAACTTGGCTCGCAGGTATCCCTCTTGGCTTGGCTTTGATGTGTAAACCGTTAATGGCGCTTCTACTAATCCCCATCCTTTTCGCCTGGTTATTTCTGGAGCGGCGAAATCAATCTGTATCGGCTCATCCATTACGCCCTTATTCCTCGATTATTATCCTTACCTTAATTGCCCTGCTCATCGCCTTGCCCTGGCATGCCTCTATGATTTACCTCTACGGCGCAACGTTCACCCGCCAATACTTCGGACATGAAGTGGTCGCGCGCATGCAAGGACTCCGCAACCACGAACCGCTGTGGTACTACGCGGCAGAAATCGGGCGTTCCTATTGGCCTTGGATGGTGGCTTTGATTTTAGGATTCTACCACTGGTGGCGGGGACGCGTGTCTAAACATCATCGTCAAGCGCTCTGGCTTGCTTCAGTGTGGTGCGGGATTTGGGCGATTAGCCTTACTCTTTTTCCGGACAAACGGCCGCGATACGCTCTCCCATTGTATCCCATGATGGCGATGGTGGCCGCATACGGGATGGCAACCTGTAAAGGGCTTCCCCTGCGCCGCTGGTATCGGTATGGCTTGAATATAACCGCCATACTCGTTGTTTTCGTAGGCCTCACCGTTCATTTCCTGCCTATCCGTTTTCAGAATCCGCCAGACCCGGATCTGACCGCTTTAGTGGAATGGGCACGGGCCCAAGAGCCGTCCCACGTGTACTCCGCCGCCATGACGGCAATTGATGAAAGCACTATTTTCCTCAAGGCGGGCTATTGGCCAATCCCGCTACGTTTGGCACAAAAACCCTTAAAATCAGGTAGCCTGCTGATTTATACCGATCAAGGTAATTGGCAATCACCCCCATCAGGGGAAAAAGTCTTCGAGCAAGGGCCTTATCACGTGATTGGGATCAAAAAAGGCCCCGACCGAGATGAGGCTCAGTGAGAATCGCCCGGCATAAGGCGTTTTAGTGGATCCAGCCCCAGCGACGGGAAATAGGCCAATATACAATCATCGCGGGCCCAACCAGATTTTCAGCAGGAACGGCGCCCCAGTAGCGACCATCGAGACTATTATGGGTGTTATCACCCAATGCCAGATACTGCTTAGCGCCAAGCTTGATAACATCATTGGTAGATCGAATGAAGAGTGCGCCCTGCTCCACTTCCCCTAAACAATATCCCGCATATCCCGGGGATTTCTCCTCGATCCGGCGTATAGCTTCGGGTTCCGTTACGGGCTGACCGTTGACATAAAGTTTCGGTTCATGGATCGAAATGGATTCGTTAGGGAGACCGCACATCCGCTTAATATAATGGGTTTGCTCGGTCAAACCGCGGATCGGGATACCATCGGTGCGAAAAACCATGACTTCTCCACGAGTAGGTTTCATGAAGTTCCACTTAATCCGGTTAACAAAGAGATGATCGCCCGTAATCCGATATCCCTGGGCTATTATCTGGCCGGTCACCACGTCGTCGCCATTCTTGACGGTCAAAGGTAACCCGAGGGGAACAGCATGTACTAAGCCACCAATATCATAGGCTTCTTCGCCGACTCCATCACCTGTTCGGCGCCGTGAATAAGGCCCTCTGAATACTCCCGCCGTTTGAGCCGTACATTCCACATAGGTTTTCCCGAAAAGCATCCATTTAGCGAAGTGGAGCGGAGGGGTATCAAATAATCTTTTTTCTCGTGCCGGTTCATAATGGATACCGTATAGGGTCGGCTGCATGGAGCCCGTAGGGATTTTAAAGGGTTGCAGACAATAAGCTCGAAACGCCATGGCGACTGCAATTGCCACGACAAAAACCTCGAGATTCTCGCGAAACCCTGCAAAGGTTTTGGGAGGCATTAAGACAGAAATTGCTTTTTGGACGTCAGAGCATCCTGTCTGGATTTTGGCGAAATCCTTTTGGCTCACGGCGGCGTCAAGCTCCGCCTCAGCGTTATTCAGTGGCTCAAGCTCCTGTGGAGCCACGATATCTTCACGAAGATGCCGACATAATCGGGCATGGTGGAGCCATTCATTACCGTGCTTGATAAATTTCCGCTTTTGAAAGTATCCCGCCATTGTCGTCGCCGCCCCTTTTCAACCGGTCGTTTTCAACACAGAGATGAACGCTTCTTGAGGCACGCTTACGGATCCAATGTCCTTCATGCGTTTTTTGCCTTCCTTCTGACGTTCCAACAATTTCCGCTTTCGCGAAATATCACCGCCATAGCACTTGGCCGTTACATCTTTCCGCATCGCCTTGATCGTTTCGCGAGCGACAATATTTTTACCGATAGCTGCCTGAATCGGCACGGTGAATTGATGAGCGGGTATAACGTCCTTGAGCGCAGCGCACATCTGGCGGCCACGAGATACGGCTTTGTCCCGGTGGATAATGCATGAAAAGGCATCCACGCTCTCCCCGTTGAGCAGGATATCCATCTTGACCAGATCACTGGGGGCATAGCCAGTATGCTCGTAATCCATGGAGGCATATCCGCGACTGATACTCTTCAGACAATCATGGAAATCAATCAGGATTTCATTTAAGGGCATAGTAGCACTTAACATCACGCGCTTGGTGTCAAGGGTGTCTGTCTTCTCAACGGTGCCTCGGCGATCCATGACCACACGGAGAATGTCCCCAATATTCTCATTATGGCAAATGATGAAGGCCCGAATCATAGGCTCCTCCATGTGATCAACTCGAGTAGGATCCGGTAAATGAAGCGGGTTATCCACTTCGATCATGGTGCCATCCCGTAAATGAATCCGGTAAATTACAGAGGGATAGGTGCTGATCACATCTAGATCAAATTCACGGCGCAGGCGTTCCTGAACAACCTCCAAGTGAAGGAGGCCCAAAAAGCCGCAGCGAAATCCGAATCCCAACGCCACCGATGATTCCGATTGATAGGTGAAGGCGCTATCATTGAGCCGCAGCTTCTCCATGCTTTTTTTAAGTTTTTCATAGTCCGCGGTGTCCACCGGATAAAGACCGCTAAATACCATGGGGTGAATTTCCTTCATGCCAGGTAGCGGCTTGGTGACCTGCTTGTTGTGCATGGTCAGCGTGTCACCAATTTTAATATCGGAAGGATCTTTAATTGTGCCGATGACGTACCCGACCTGGCCTGCGGATAATTTTTTGCAGGCCTCCATTTTGGGGCGAAAATGGCCGACTTCTTTGACTTCGGTATCGAGTCCACTGGCTAACAGATGGATCCTGTCACCCGCTTTAAGCTCACCATCCACCATGCGGATATACGTGACGACGCCGCGGAATGCATCATAAACGGAATCAAACACCATGGCACGGAGATAGCCATCTTCACATGTTTTTGGCGGTGGCAAACGGCGTATCGCCTCCTCCAGCATATCGGTTATACCTAACCCGCTTTTGGCACTGATGCGACAGGCGTTGTCGGCGGGGATCGACAGGATTTCCTCAATTTGTTTGGCGACCACGTCCGGCTCAGCCCCAGGCAGATCCACCTTATTGATGACCGGCATGATTTCTAGATTGTTTTCAATGGCAAGATAGGTGTTGGCCACGGTCTGGGCTTCTACTCCCTGCGCCGCATCTACAACCAGAATGGCCCCTTCGCATGCCATCATGCTGCGGGACACTTCATAAGTGAAATCCACATGCCCGGGGGTGTCTATCAGATTCAGTTCATACTCAATGCCATCTTTGGCCTTATAGGCCATAGTCACGGGATGGCTTTTGATGGTAATGCCGCGTTCCTGTTCGAGGTCCATGCTGTCCAAAACCTGATCACGCATGACGCGAGCCTCAATGGTCCCTGTCAACTGAAGCAAACGGTCAGCGAGCGTGGATTTTCCGTGATCAATATGGGCGATGATGCAGAAATTTCTGATGTTGGGGAGCGTTTTGAGATTATCCTGGTCTTGGAGATGCATCGTTTAGTTAGTCCTTCATCGAGTCATAAGTTTGAGCCGCGAGGGTGCGCATGGCTGCGACACTTTCACGCATATCATTGGCCCGGTAAAGCGAGGTCCCTGCGACAAACACATTGGCACCAGCCGCAGCGGCAAGGGATACGGTTTTTAAATCAATACCGCCATCCACATTGATATCCACTTCAAGCCCTCGCGCCTTAATAGCATTCCGGAGCGCTTGGATTTTCGGAACCACCGCTTGAATGAACGCCTGTCCCCCATATCCGGGGTGTACCGACATGCACAGGACTTCATCCACTTCGTTCAATACGTCATATACCGACTCTGCGGGGGTGTCGGGATTAAGCGTAATGCCGGGGCGTGCACCCATCTTCCGGATCGTCTGCAGCATCCCGCGAACATTACCTTCAATTTCGATATGAATCAGCAGCACATCTGCGCCAGCTTTGATAAAGGGCTGCAAATAAGCTTCAGGCTTGGACATCATCAAGTGGACGCTAAGCGGCATATCGGAAGTCCGGTTGGCCATAGCGACTACATCCGGCCCCATACTGAGATTGGGAACAAAATACCCGTCCATGATATCCAAATGCAATCCATCCGCCCCTGCGGCCTCTGCTAAACGAACCCCATCCGCCAAATATCCAAAATCCGCCGCCAGAAGTGACGGCAAGATAATAAATTTACCTGTTGCTTTTTGTTGTGCGTAATTCATGAAAGTCTCGCGCTACCCTAGCTTTAAATTGGTCGGGCATTATGTCAGGAAGCCGTCATCTGTGCTACAAAAAAGCAAGGCGAGCAAATGAGCCGTCACTCACGAGGGGGAACGCAATCGGCAACTTGTAGGAGCAGCGCTTGCGCGCGATGTCCATCCGGTGCCCGCAATCGCGACACAAGATCGCTTCCCTCCGATTGCCCCCGGCAAAAGTAAGAACTTTCTATCTACGCCGAACATTGGTAAATATTCGTATTTATCAGCAACCCCTGTGAACGTGGAGAACAACGCTATGTATTTAATGTTTGGTGAGATCATGATGCGGATTGCACCGGAAGGATTTCTACGCTTTCGCCAAGCCATGCCGGGTAAGGTGGATGTGACTTTTGCTGGCGGGGAAGCCAATGTCAGCGCCTCTCTGGCTCTGTTCGGCCAACCAACCCGCTATCTGACGGCGGTGCCGGATAACGCCATTACCCAAAGCCTACTGAGCGTCCTTAAGGGGTTAGGAGTGGACACCTCCCCGGTATTGCTGCGCAAAGAAGGCCGACTGGGAATCTACTTTCTGGAAACCGGAGCCAATCAGCGCAGCTCAAATGTCGTCTATGATCGGGATGGTAGCGCCATATCGCTCGCCGCTCCGGAGGAATATGATTTTGAGGCGGCCCTGAAAGGCGTGCACTGGGTACATATCACTGGGATCACTCCCTCGCTGAGCGAAAAGGCGTACCTATCGACGCTCGAATTAGTGCGACGTGCCCAAAAAAACAACGCCACGGTCTCCTGCGATCTGAATTTTCGCAAAAAACTGTGGCGCTGGAAGCCAGGCCGAAAGGCACAGGAATTGGCCAGCGATTGCATGGAGCAAATCCTTCCGTTTGTTGATGTGCTGATCGGTAATGAAGAGGATGCGGCGGATGTTCTGGGTATCCATGCCGAAGGGACGGATGCCGAGGCCGGTAAGATCAATGCGGCCGCGTATGAACAGGTCGCGCGGACCCTGATCAACCGTTTCCCTAATATCAGCCAGGTGGCCATCACCTTGAGGGAGAGCGTCTCCGCCTCGCATAATAACTGGGCAGCCATGCTTTTCGACCGCGCCTCGGATCAGGCTTATCTGGCCCCATTGAATGCCGACGGTCAGTGCCAGCCTTATGAGATCCGCGATATCGTCGACCGGGTTGGCGGCGGGGATTCCTTTGGAGCAGGCTTGATTTATGCCTTGAATAGTTCGAAATATGGCCGCCCTGATCAGGCCATCCGTTTTGCCGTCGCGGCAAGCTGCCTGAAGCATTCCATCAAGGGCGATTTTAATTACACAACCTTGGTCGAGGTTGAAGCCCTTGTGGCCGGTCAGGCTTCGGGACGGGTTCGACGCTAGTTTCGGAGAAAAAGAATTAATTTATGAAGACCGAATCAATATCAAATTTCATGAAGACCCTTGCGGAAGCGCCGGTGATTGCCATTTTGCGTGGCGTCACGCCTGAGACGGTGCTGCCGGTTTGTGAAGCGCTGGTCGCCGGGGGTATCCGCTTTATCGAGGTCACTTTGAATTCACCTGACCCCATCGAGAGTATCAAGCGGGCGGCTGACCGGTTCAGTGATGGCTCCATCTATATTGGTGCGGGAACGGTCTTAGCGCCTAAAGAGGTGGAGCGTGTCGCCTCAGCGGGGGGCACCTACATCATCTCACCCAATGTTGATCCGGCTGTGATCCGGCGGACCAAAGAGCTGGGGATGATCTCTATTCCGGGTTTTATGACACCCAGTGAAGCCTTTGTCGCAGTAGCCGCCGGGGCCGATTTGGTCAAGTGTTTCCCGGTTGGCTCCCTCGGACCTGGCTATATCAAGGATCTGAAGGCTGTTCTGCGGTGCCCCATTCTGGCGGTCGGTGGCGTGAGCAGCGACAACGTCCACGCCTTCTTGAAAAGCGGGGCTGTCGGAGTGGGTGTAGGCTCCTCCTTGTATCAGGCCAACCGGTCGGTGGATGAGATCAAGCGGGATACCGTGGCGTTCATGGCGAAAGCCATAACTCGTCAGGCACTCTCCTTGTAGGAGCAGTGCTTGCGCGCGATGTCTCACCCGGTGCCCGCAATCGCGACACAAGGTCGCTTCCTACAAGTTGCCCCACTGTAGAAGTGGCGCCCTCACCGTATGCCTAGCGACAAGAACGCGCCGGGAGCGTCGCGTCTACCGTAGCAGTGGCGCCATCGCCGCTTTTCGCTGTCGGACGAGAACTAAGGCGAACATCGCGCGCAAGCGCTGCTCCTACAATATAGATGCATCTTTGTCAGTTAAAGGGGTGCTGGAAACGGGATCTATATGATAGTGCCACTCGACTGTGCCCAGCTTCCAGTCCAGATCAAAAGCACAGTTTTCGCTACTTGAGGGACGCCTTTTCAAGGCTTCACGCTTTATCGTGGGAAGTTCCGTAATTTGACCATCCGTGCAAAAAGCCCAGAGAACCACGGCATCGGAAAGGTTGGACAAGGAAGACGTTCCATATTCTATATCCCAGTCCAATATCCCCTCTTCTTGATGCGATTTCACATGCACAGGGGCGCCGGAAAGAGTCACGCGGGCAACAGAGAGCGCCCTTCCCTGCCAGTTAAAGGATAAGGCTGAAATGTTGTCGCTAAGTTTCACTTCCTTACCGTTTAAGGATCGGCCCGATGGGGGGTAGATTGCCAATGGCAATGGATTTCCCCGGCGCCCACTCATTTATCGCCAGACGAAAGGGATAAGCTGTGGGTGTTTTCGTGAAGGCATACGATCTGATTGCCGGCACTCGCGGCTTTCCTGAAAAATGATCTTCAATATCCAAAAGTTGACGGAGCGCCTCGATATACGACGTGCGGGTCTCCTCTGGCAATCGTTCTGACATTAGAATAAGCATGGACATCTGGTAGTTGCACACCATGGCGTACACGTCGCTCATATGCTCCCCCCAGCCCCACCCCTCTTCAGTCCAGTATTTTACCGAACCATTGAGTATGTCCAGAAGGAATGCATCGTTCTTCTCATCACCACACATCTCGTTAATGAGCCATGCGAATACGCTGTCACCCAGGAAACTGTTGGGATAGAAGCAGGACGACTGTTGGCAATGGTCCATAAAGTAGGGTAGCACTTCCGCCAGAATGCCATCTATGAGTGAGCCACATTCACTCCCTAATTCCTTTGAGAAATACTTCCGCAGCGGAATCAGGCCCATGCAGATGAAGAAAGGGGCGTTGCCGTCAGTCAGTTCACGGTCCTCATGATACCACTTGATCAGTCCTCGTCTTCCCGTATCCCGAAACTGACAGTGCGTGATGTTCTTCAGAATACGGAGACTGTCGACTTCATTCAGCCTCCCTGAAATGGCTGCATAAACCATGAATGAAACACTGTCCGGAAGGGAATGCAACGCCTCCTGCCCAAAACAATCTGCCGTATGGCCCTTTTCCCCCGGAGGTATTAAAAATAATCCGACACGGTCATCCCATCTAGATTTAAGATCCATATTTGTCATGCTTTCTTCCTCACTGCTGCTGGCGGAATCCTACAGTCCCAAATCCAGACTAGGCCTATCAGAAGATTCTTTACTGGCGTCCATTAGAATATCTCCTACGTCGGGGACGGTAAACTTAAACGAACCGAAGAGCCTGGGATGAATCCGCGACTCGCCGGGCAGATCGCTCATAATGACCATCGAGGTATTGGCCCAGTAAAACCGATCTACGGTGGTAATTCCATTCGGATCCGAAACAAGAATCCCGACGTCCCCATGCAACGTTGTAGACTCTGTCGGGGGTGTCACTCCTAAAGATTTCCAAGGAATCGCCGCCTCGAGCGACCACCTGCGATCTTCGCGTTGAACCGCCATTTTCACGTCCTTGATCGCCACGATCTCATCAATAGGGTTCTTACCCACTGGTGACACAAACTCCGCAGGCTCCCCGCCCAACCCCGAACCTGCCACCTTATAGCGATAGAGCGTCACCACGGGCTTCCCTTTAACTTCGGTCAACACGAGGCGGATATCGCCCGGCACGGGATCCTCACGTAAGGCATCCGCCTTCGGATCCATG